>VGEI01000245.1 GCA_016869415.1 Alphaproteobacteria bacterium | reverse complement strand
CGTGGGTCGGCGCCTCCCGTTCGAGGCGCTTCTGCTGCTCCCACGACAGGCGCGAGCGCAGGGCGATGAGCAGATCGAGCCGCTCAAGGTGCGCGCGTCTGGTGATGCCGCTGAGATAGGGCCCGAGCCAGCCGTCGAGCGTCGCCAGCAGCGCTGTGTCCGATAGGTCGGGCCATTCCTCACCTTCGACCTTGCGCAAGAAGGCGACCCGCAGCTGCAGGTTTCGCGCCTCCTTGCTCCAGGGTAGGGCGCCGAGGCCAAGCGTGCGCACGCCCTCAAGCATCGCCGGCGTGGTGTCGTGGGCACTGCCCAGTGCGGCGTCGTCAAGCACCAGATCGCCGAGTCGGCGCTGGCGGCGCGCCGCGACCGCCTCCTCGCGCGGGTCCCAGACGACGAACTCGACCTCGCGTAGTTGCTCGGCAAAGCCACGCCTTATGTCGGCCTCAGCCAGAGGAGCGGCAAGGAAGATACGCGCGTTGGCCCCGGCGCCGTCGACCGTGGCGACAGCCAGGAAGTCTTCGCCGGCCAGCGGATCGCTCTCCGCCAGGGTGGCGCCGCGGCCCGAAGCCAGGCGGAACTGGCCGCGCGTGCCCGATCGCCGCTGGGCGATGCGGTCAGGATAGGCCAGCGCAACCAGAAGCCCGGTGTGCGCGCTGTCCGCGGCCTCCTCTTTCTTGATCCCCAGCGCCCGGCGCCAGTGCTGCGCGACCTGGGCCACCGGCTGGGCGGCACGGCTGCGCGAGCGCAACAGATCGACGCGGTGGCGCAGATCGGCATCGCGCTCGCCACCGCGCAGCACGTCGCGTTCGCCTAGCAGTGCCGCGAGGTCGGCGGCGAGGGCGCCGAAACCGAGATCCTTGCCGCGCCAGAGCATGTGCGCAAGACGCGGGTGGACACCCAGCCGCGCCATGCGCCTGCCTTCGGCGGTGATGCCACCCTTGTCGTCGAGGGCGCCGAGGCCGCGCAGCAGCTCGCGGCCCTGGCTGAGTGCTGCAGCGGGCGGCGGGTCGAGCCAGGCGAGCTGTGTGGCGTCCGCGCCCCACGACGCGAGCTCGAGGGCGAGAGGAGCAAGATCCGCGTCCACGATCTCCGGCGCCGTATACGGGATGAGCTGGCGGTCGGCGGCCTCGGTCCACAGCCGATGGCAGAGCCCCGGCCCGAGTCGGCCGGCTCGGCCGCGCCGCTGGTCGGCGGCAGCACGCGAGACGCGCACCGTCTCCAGCCGTGACATGCCTGTACCCGGATCGAAACGCGGCACGCGCATGAAGCCGGAATCGATCACCACACGCACGCCCTCGATGGTCAAGCTGGTCTCGGCGATCGAGGTGGCCAGCACCACCTTGCGCCGCCCGGCGGGAGCGGGGCGCAGGGCTGCGTCCTGGCGGTCGAGGGGCAGGTCGCTGTAAAGCGGAACGACGTCAAGAGTCGGCGGGGCGAAGTCTGCGACGCGCTGCTCGACCCGGCGGATGTCGCCGACACCCGGCAAGAAGACGAGGACGTCACCCTCGTCGCTGTCGAGCGTGCGGCGGATGGCATTGGCCACCGTCTCGTCGAGACGGGTGATGGGATCGCGGGCGAGGTAGCGGGTCTCGACGGGATAGCGCTTGCCTTCGCTGGTCAGGATCGGAGCGCGGCCTAGAAGCTTGGCTATAGGCCCGCCGTCGAGCGTCGCCGACATGGCGAGCAGTCGGAGCTCCGGCCGCAGCGCCTGGCGCACATCCAGCGCCAGCGCCAGGCCAAGATCGACATCGAGGCTGCGCTCGTGGAACTCGTCGAACAGCACCGCGCCCACACCGTCGAGCGAGGGGTCGTCCTGGATCTGGCGGATGAACACGCCGGCGGTGACCACCTCGACCCGCGTGGCGCGGCCGACGGCGCTGTCGAGACGCACCCGGTAGCCGACTGTCTCGCCGGCTTTCTCGCCCAGCATCTCGGCCATGCGCCTGGCGGCGGCGCGTGCGGCAAGCCGGCGCGGCTCGAGCATGACGATCTTGCGGCCTTGGAGCCATGGCGCATCCAGCAGGGCGAAGGGGACACGCGTAGTCTTGCCCGCACCCGGTGGGGCCTGGAGTACGGCGCTGGGCGCCGCTTCCAGTGCTGCGCGCAGTGCCGGCAGCAGCGGCTCGATCGGCAGATCGGTGTGCAGGGAAGAGGGGGCAGGCATGGCGCGGGGCAAGGTACATCGACCAACCGCCTTTTGCAGCGGAGCCGTTTCGCCTAAGCTCCGCCCCTCTCGTGTCCGCCGAAATCCTCCCCTGGCTGTGGATTCCCGTGACCATCTGGGCCGCCTTCGCCCAGACGCTGCGCAATGCCACCCAGCGCCATCTGGTGGCGGAGCTCGGCACGCTCGGCGCGACACTGGTGCGCTTTCTCTACGGGCTGCCTTTCGCCTTCCTCTGGCTGCTGGCGCTGGTCGCCGCCGGCCTGCCGGTTCCCGCACCCAACACGGCGTTCGTCTTCTGGGTCGCCGAAGGCGCCCTGGCCCAGATTGTCGCCACCGCCCTGCTGCTGCAGGTGATGACCGAGCGCAATTTCGCGCTTGGCGTGGCCTATTCGAAGACCGAGATCCTGCAGGTCGCGCTGTTCAGCGCCGTCCTGCTCGGTGATCCCGTCACCACCGCAGCGGCGCTAGCCATGGCCGCTGGGACGCTGGGCGTGCTGCTACTCTCGCCGGCCGACAAGGAGCGGCCGCTGCGCGCCATGGTCATGGGCTGGACCACTCGTTCGGCCTTGCTCGGCTTGGCCTCGGGCGCCTGCTTCGCTCTCTCCGCGGTCGGTTATCGCGGGGCGGCACTGGCCCTGGATGGCCCCTCGTTCCTTTCGGCGGCCGGCTACACACTGGTCTGGGCTCAGGTGCTGCAGACAGCAGCACTCGGTGGCTGGCTGCTGTGGACCCAGCGCGAGGTGGTGATGCGCGTCATCCGCGCCTGGCGCGCCTCGCTGTTCGCCGGTTTCATGGGCACGGCGGCCTCGGCCGGCTGGTTCACGGCCATGGCCATAGAGCCTGCTGCCCATGTGCGCACGCTGGGCCTGGTCGAGTTGCTGTTCAGCTATGTCGTGTCGCGCCGGCTGTTCCGCGAGCGGCTGACGCGGCTGGAGATTGCCGGTGTCGCGCTGCTGTTGGTCGGCGTGGTGGTCGTCAGTCTGCGCTAGACCCGGCCGATCCGTACCACCGCGGAATCCGGTTTACAGCGGTCCGCCCGAGGAGCATTTTTGCTGCGTAGACCCCTGACAAGCGGGGCTCCGGCTCGCGCCACGCGGAAGACCGGATCAAATCGGAAAAGGGAGAGAGAAATGCCCACGTTCAAGAGCCTGTCCCGCCGCTCACTGATCAAGGGGGCTGCCGGCTCCGCGCTGGTTGGCGGCATCGGCTTTCCGGCCATCTCGCGCGCCCAGAGCGATGCGATCCGCATCGGCCACTTGACGCCATTGACCGGCTTTCTCGGTCCGCTGGGCGAGTACGCCGTCATGGGCGTCCGGCTCGCAGCCGAGGAGATCAACGCGGCGGGCGGCGTGCTCGGCCGCAGGATCGATCTGGTGATGGAAGATTCGGTCAACCCGCAGACGGCATCGGCCAAGGCCGAACGCCTGATCGACCGCGACAAGGTGGCGATGATCATCGGCGAGATCTCGTCCGCCTCGGGCCTCGCCATCGGCCAGGTGGCGAACCGGCTGAAAACCGTGTTCATCAATACCGGTTGCAATTCCGACGCCCTGCGCGGCGCCAGCTGTAACCCCTACATGTTCCACATCGAGGCGGCGAACTCGATGTATGTCGAGGGTGTCGGCAGCTACCTGCTGCGCGAGAACCTGGTGCGCGGCAAGAAGTGGTACACGCTGACAGCCGACTATGCGTTCGGACACGATCTGGCGCGGGTGGCGCGCGGCTTCCTGCAGAAGCACGGCGGGCAGCTCGCCGGCGACGAGCTGGTGCCGACCGACGCGACCGACTTCTCGCCTTATCTGTTGAAGATCCGCCAGGCGCGGCCTGATGTGGTTGCTTCCAACCTCGCCGGTAACCAGATCACGAACTTTATCAAGCAATACGCGGAGTACGGCCTGCCCTTTCCGGTTGCCGGCTTCGGGTTCGACACGGTGGTCGCCTGGGGTGCGGGCAAGGGAAATTTCTCCGGCATCTGGCCGCTGGTCTGGCACCACCTCGTCGATACGCCGAGCTCGAAGGCCTATGTCGCTGCGTTCACCAGAAAGTACGGCAAACTGCCCGACAACCAGTCCTGGGGCGACTACCACTCGCTCAAGATCGTCGCGCAGTCGATGAACGAGACCAAGTCCGCGGATCCGCAGAAGCTCGCCGAACACTTGCGCAAGGGCGCGAAGTTCGATGTCGGCAAAGCGCGCGAGGCCTATTTCCGCGCTTACGACAACCAGATGATCATGGAGATGTACGCCGTCCGCGCCAAGGAGGCGTCGAAGATGAGAGACCAGTGGGACATCTACGACGCCCTGGGCTCCGTCCCGGGCCCGAGCGAGGATATGGAAGTGCTCGCACCTCCGAAGGACGGCACCTGCAAGATCGGGTAAGAACCAGGGGACCGCATTCCGGACCACGCGCTGCGCGGATCCGGGTCCGTTAGTTCGCGGGCCTGCGCCTCATGGCGGGCGCAGGCCCGCGTCGGTTCCGGCTCCCGCTGCGCTTGGCCGGGATGACACTCAGCGGGAGTCGGCCACGTGCAGCTCGTCTTTATCCTTGAACAAGTCCTCAACGGGCTGCTGGTCGGCGCCTATTACCTGCTGATCGCGCTGGGCCTGTCGTTGATCTTCTCGCTCGGCGGGATCGTCAACCTGGCGCATGGCGGGTTCTACGCCATCGGCGCCTATCTCGCCGTTCTCCTGACGAACCGCATCGGTTTCGCCGGCGCGTTCGTCGCTTCTCCGGTGATCGTCGGGCTGCTCGGCATCGCGGTCGAGCGGCTGCTGTTCCACCGCTTCTATCGTTCCGATCCGATCCTCAGCCTGCTGCTCACCTTCGGACTGGCCATGATCATCGAGCAGGGGTTGCGCATCGTCTTCGGCGCCGCGCCATTGCCGTTCTCGATTCCACCGGAGCTGCGTGGCCAGGTCTTCATCGGCGACTTCATCTATCCGCGCTATCGCCTGATCATCTTCGCAATCGCCATCGCAGCCATCGCCGCGACTTGGTTCGTTGTTTACCGCACCGCGTTCGGCCGCGTGGTGCGAGCGGGCGTGCAGAATCCCAGCATGGTGGCGGCGCTCGGCATCTCCCTGTCGTCCTACATGACTGCCATCGCAGCTCTCGGTGTCGGGCTTGCCGGTCTTGCCGGCGTGCTGCTGGCGCCGATCTCCGGCGTGCACCCGGCGATGGGGGCCGAAATCCTGGTGGCGGCCTTCGTGGTCGTGGTGATCGGAGGGCTGGGCTCGTTCTGGGGTGTGATAGCGGCCGCCGCGCTGGTCGGTGTTGTGCGCGGCGTCACGATCTACTTCAATCCATCTTGGGGCGAAGCCTCGATGTATTTCCTGATGGCGCTGGTGCTTCTGCTCCGCCCCCGTGGCCTGTTCGGCGAACGCATCGCCAAGTTCGAATGATGCGCCGGGAATACGCTCCGCTCGTCGTCGCAGCAACGGCACTCGTCGCCCTGCCGTTCGCGCTCGATCTGGTCGGGCTTCCGCTACGTTCGGCGGTAGATGTCGTGGTTTTCGCGATAGCCGCCATGGCGCTCAACATCCTGGTCGGCAATACCAATCTGGTGTCGTTCGGTCACGGCGCCTGGTTCGGACTGGCTGCCTACGC
>VGEI01000244.1 GCA_016869415.1 Alphaproteobacteria bacterium | reverse complement strand
CTGCTGGTCTCGCCTTACGGCTACTCCACGTATCGCGGTAGCTGACTATGCCCGTAACGCCTCGCGCAGCGGCTGGACGTTGCGGCTGTCGGGGAACACCACGCGCTCGACGCCGTCGGCCGGCAGGCCGAGATGGTCGATGAGCAGTCCCTTCATCACCGCACGAAGATCAAGCGTCGGGGCGAGATCGCGCCCCTCGTAGAGATGGCTGGGGCCGAGGCCGGGCCAGCGGGCGACGACCCGGCCACCGGTGACGGCACCGCCGATGAGGAAGGCGGCCGCGCCGGTACCGTGATCTGTGCCGTTGGTGCCGTTGACTGCAACGGTGCGGCCGAATTCGGTGACCACGGCAATCGCCGTCTGTCGCCAGGCCGTGCCCAGGGCCGGCTTGAGGGCTGCCAATCCCTCGCCAAGATCGCGCAGACGGTTGGCTAGTTGGCCGTTGATCACGCCTTGGTTGGCGTGCGTGTCCCAGCCGCCCAACTCGATCACAGCGACACGTGCGCCGTTGGCGACCGCGACCAGGCGACCCACCGCCTGCGCGGTGCCGCTCAGCGGCTGTGGGCGCGGGGCACGGCCATACATGCGATCGCCCGACATCCGGCCCTGGCCCTCGCGGACGTCGCCAAGTGCGCCGTCGGCCATGGCCTGGGCCTGCAGACCCTGCTGGAGTGCCGGCCCGAGCACCGCGTCGCCGGCGTAGAGGATGGACAGGCGGGAGAGGAAATCGCTGTCGGCGGCGGGCATCTCCGGGGGGGCCCAGGAGGCGACGGGGACGTCACCCCTGAGGATCAATGGCACGGACTGACCGACGGCCAGGCCGAGACGCTCGCCCCCCAACAGGCCCAGGGCGCGGTTGAGCCAGCCGTCCTTGAGATCGCGCGCACCGGTGACGCCGTTCTCCAGGACGTCCTGACCGTCGAAATGGGAGCGCGACCGATAGGGCGTCGCCACGGCATGCAAGGCCGTCATTTCGCCGGCGCGATAGAGTCCATGTAGCGGTGCGAGGGCCGGATGCAGGCCGAAGCGCCCGTCAAGGTCGAGGATGCCGTCGTTCTCGGGCAGGGCCAGCGACCCACGCAGGCGGCGGTACTCGGGATCGGAATATGGGGGAACCGCAGCCAAGCCGTCGAGTGCCCCACGCAGAATGACCACGATCAGGCGGCGCTCGGTCGGCGCGCTCGCCAGGGCAAAGGTTGCGTCCAGAGATCCGAGAAGCGCCCCGCCGCCCATGCCACCCAATACGGCCCGCCGTGTCAGCATGACTACCTCCGCTGGAACTCAGGGCTGGCGAACAGTGTCGCCATCGCCTCGCCGGCGGATGGGGCGCGGGCGACCGCTAGCTCGGTCGTGCGCCCGGCCACCGGCGCAATGGTTTCGGCGAAGAGCTGGTCCGGTCTGCGGATGGCAGCGATGCGCAGGCCCAAGGCCATCGACCACTCGGCGCGCCGCAGAACGGCCTCGGGTCCGATCCAGCGATCGGCCGTGTCGGGCCAGCCGGACGGGGAGGGTGCTGCGAACGAGGGCTGGCCGAGCGTGCGCAGAGATCCGAGAATGGTCTCGCCCGGGCCATTGAATTCCGTCGCACGCAGGGCGGCGACGACGAATTCGTGCGGCGTGCGGATCTTGGGTAGTGTCTCGGCCCAGGCCTCGGGCTGCTCGATGATCGCCTCGGTCATGGCCGCAAGGTTGCCACCGGTGTCGCGGAAGAGGCGCGTGAGCCGGGCCACAGCCGCCTCCGGCGGCTGGTCGGTGATAAAATGCCGGGCCAGCTTGGTCGCTATATGCCGGGCGGTGGCCGGGTGGCGGGCCAGCATGAGCAGAGCCTCGCGGCCGTCGCTCTCGCCGCCGTTGCCGAAGCGCCGGCCGAGAAGCATCTTGCCGCCTGGCTCGTGGATATCCGGGACGAAGCGGAAACCGCCAGCACCGGGATCCTCGGCCCGTGCCATGGTCCAGCCGGTGAGGATTTTCGCGAACTCACGCACATCGGTCTGGGTATAGCCGGCCTCGACACCGAGCGTGTGGAGCTCGAGGATCTCGCGCGCCAGATTCTCGTTGAGGCCGCGCCCGCGCCGCAGTCCGACGACCGAATTCGGCCCTATCGACTGTCCGTTGTCGAGATAGACGAGCATCGCCGGGTGGCGGGCTACGGCCAGCAGCATGTCGCTGAAGCGGCCGAAGACATGAGGCCGGATGGCCTCGCGCTCGAAGGCTCCGGCGAGGCCCAATACCGGCGGCCGCTGAACGGACACCGTGAAATGATTGGCCCAGAAGGCGACGAGGCGCTCGCGCAACGGCGCGGTGCTTTCGATCTGAGTGCGCAGCCGTGCTGACGCCTCCTGGCGGAAGGTATCGCGGAAGGACTGGCGGAACAACGCGGCCGCGCCCGCATCACCGCGCTGCTGCCTGGCGCGTAGGAGATCTCCCATACGCTCGGGACCGGCCGGGAGGTCGGCGAAGGCGGGAAACTCCGGCGCCGACGCGGTGACCTGGCGCTTGAGCCAGCCGATTGGGTCACGTCCAGCCGCAGCGAGTTCGCCCGGCCGTGGTCCCAGGCCAAAACGGCTGACGGCAATGACGGCGGCGGCGCTAGTCATGTGGGGCTAGTCATATCACGGGATCAGTTGCCGCCCGAGCGCTCGCGCTCGCTACGCGGGCGTCCGGCGAGCGCGATCTTGTGGCGCGCCTCGGTGGGTAGAGCGGCGGCCGCGTCGATCAGCGCGGTGTGGAGAGTGCGCTGGAATTCCTGACTGCGCTCGCGCAGATCGGCCATGGCCCGTTCGACTTTCGGGCGGTCAAACGGCTCTGCCGACATCAGCTCGACCGTGCGCCGCCGGGCTTCGCGAAACTCTGTCCCTGTCGCCGTCAGGCGCTGCCGGTGTTTGTCCATCACGGCTTCGAACGTGACACGATCTCCCGGCTCGAGCGCCCCCGCCACGCGATCAAGCATCGCCAATACCGGGCGGTCGCCGCGGGGTGGGCCGCGATCGGCCATGACCGGCGACGGGCTCATCCAGCGGCCGACGAACAGGCCACCGAGGAAAACGTTGATTGCCAGCGACGCCGTGAGCCCGACTGCCAGCCACCTTCCCGAGCGGGATTCGAAGGTTACCACAGTATGTCCTCCAGGGCGGCGGTCGGCGCCAGGGGATCGAGCAGATCCGACCCCGCCGCGTAGCCGGCACCGATGTTGAGCCCCGACCAGCCGACGACGAGTCCCGCGACCGCGGCGGCGGCCAGTGCTGCCCAGTTCGGCCAACCCCAGTTCACCTTCGCAGAACGACGCAGGGTCAGGATTTCAGCCGTCGGAATCTGGGCCACGATCCGCGCAGCCAACGGGTCGGCGACTGATGGTGGCGCAGGCGTCAGAGGGGCCGTGTCGAGCAGCGCATCGAGGTTGCCGGCGCGGTGTGCCAAAGCGCGCGCCTCAGCCGACTGCGCGAGAAGCTCGAGCGCCGCCACGCGATCCTCCAGCGGCCAGCAATCGGGGTCGGCGCCGTAGGCGTCGAGAATTTCCGCCAGGCGGTTGAGTGTGATCATGGCATGGTCCGCGTCTTGGGAAGGGGGACGATCTTGTCAGGCGCGAGGTCGGCAAGACTATCGCGTAGAGTGCGCCGGGCGCGTACGAGCAGGGATTCGAGGGCACCGACACTGATCCCGAGCACCTCGGAAGCCTCGATATTGGTCATGCCGTCCCAATGGCAGAGGGTGAGCGCGGCTCGCTGACGCTCGGGCAACGCGGCCAGTGCCGCGAGCAGGCGATTGCGGGTCTCGCCCTGGGCCACGGTATCGAATCCACTGATCTCGGTGGACGGCAGATCGGCGGCGAGATCGAGCGGTGACATGATGGGCTTGCGGCGGCGATCGATACAGAGATTGACCACCACGCGGGTGAACCAGGTTGTGAAACGCGCGCCGCCGGGCTGGCGCTCGTCCCGCCAATCCGGAGCTTTCAGCCAAGTGCGCAAGAACGCTTCCTGCACGATTTCCTCCTCATCGCCGCGACTCCCCGCGATCCGCGTCGCAAGGGCCACGGCCCGTGGCAGATGGCGTTCGACCAGGCGCGAATAGGCGGTTTGGTCTCCGCGTCCTGCGCGTCGCATCAATTCGTCGTCGGATCCGTCGCGCATAGTGCCGTGTTCTTATTTCACGCGGCAGGCGACCCCATCCTGCGCCCGAGGTGCGCCGCCTGCCGAGAGGAATAGAACGAGGTACCGGCCCGGCCTATGCGCTGTGTCACAGCTCAGGGGTATTGGTATTATAATACCTCTATTCGGATCGGCTGCGGCATCACAGTTAGTGCTATGAGGTGCCCGGCCTTAGTGCCGAAAGTCAATTCGACATCATGACCAGCTCTCTGTCCGGACGCCCCACAGCCTCGACGATTGCCGGCATCGCTTTGTTTCTGGTGGCCGGCTTGCTGTTCACCAGCCTCGATACGATCGCCAAGTACCTGAGCCGAGATTATTCGATCTTCCAGATCGCTTGGGCGCGATACACCTTCGCCATGGTCGCCATGGCGGCACTTGTTCCCCCGTCCTACCGGCGCCGACCTCTGGCGTCCGCCTGGCCGGCCCTTCAGGTTCTGCGCGGCGCGTTGCTCGCGGGTGTCACGCTGATGTTCTTTCTTGCCGTTTCGCACCTGCCACTGGCCGACGTCACAGCCGTCAGCTTCGCCACGCCGCTCATCGTCACCGCTCTCGGGGCGCTGGTACTCGGCGAAGCCGTAGGGCCACGCGGCTGGACCGCAGTCCTGGTTGGCTTCTGCGGCGTGCTGATCATCGTGCGGCCGACGGGGACCGTGCACTGGGCGGTTTTCGTCACCCTGGTGATGGCCGCCGGTAACGCCGTCTTCCAGATCCTGACGCGCGTTGTCAGTCGCTATGATTCGCCGCATACGTCAGCGTCCTACACTGCGATCATCGGGGCGATTGTCTTCACCATGGCTGCCCCCTTTGTCTGGAAGGCTCCTGATTTCACTGGCTGGATTCTCCATGTTCTGATCGGATTTGCCGGTGGCGCCGGTCACTACGCCCTCGCCTCGGCTTACAACCAGGCTCCGGCCTCGACCCTAGCTCCGTTCACCTATCTACAGCTCGTCTGGATCACGATCGCGGGTCTGGTGGTATTCGGCGACTTTCCGGACGGCTGGACGATCCTGGGCGCGGGCATCGTGGTGGCGAGCGGCATCTATGTCTTCTATCGCGAGACCGGGCGGCGACGCGAAGCCGGCGGTACCGCGCACTGAAGGCAGCGGCTGGCGACTATGTGGCGCCGGAGCTGCCTGAACCGGCAGTGTGCCCCCGACTCGGAGCCTAGCGCTATCATCCCGCCGTCATTCTCTGGAGCGGTGCGGGAGAGCGGGCATGTTCGGCTTCGTGTTCGGGTTGGTCGGGCGGATGGTGGCATTCGTCGCGAAAGCAACTCTGTTCGTCGGGGCGCTGGTCGTGGTCGGCGCCGCCACCATGTATGCCCTGTTCGACGCCGAGCAGTACAAGCGGGTGGTCACGCAGCGCCTGAGCGACGTTACCGGGCGCGCCGTCTCCATCGAAGGTTCGGCAGAGCTGCATCTCTCGCTGCCGCCACGGGTCGTGCTTAACGACGTACGTATCCGCAACGCGCGCTGGGGGACGCGCACGGACATGGCGCGCATTCGCCGGATCGAAGCGCGGTTGAACCCGTTGCGAGCCATCGCCGGCGACAGCGGCATGACCGATATCCGGCTGGAAGGTGTCGACCTCTACCTGGAGACAGGCCCCGGTGGCATCGGCAATTGGGAGATTACTTCTGCGGCGGGAAGC
>VGEI01000243.1 GCA_016869415.1 Alphaproteobacteria bacterium | reverse complement strand
CCGGCGCAGGCGGGGCCCTCGGCGGCGGCGCATCGCGTGGCCGAAGGCGGACTGGAGTTCGTCGAGGTTTATCGCGCCGCGAACCTGCCGGCAGCGCTGAAGCGGCTGCGGCCGCGTTACCGGGTGATCGGCACGGCCCTGGGCAAGGGCGGCGATCTCACATCGGTGCCGGGTGACAAGCCGATAGCCCTGGTGCTGGGCAACGAGGAGAAGGGGCTGGACCCGGCTACGCTTGCAGTCTGTGACACGGTGCTGACCCTGCCGGGCTCGGGCGCCGTACAATCGCTCAACGTCGCCGCTACCGCGGCGATCCTTATTCACGCCCTCCGGCCGCCTCCAGCATCCGCACCATCGCGCTGAAGCTGCGGCGCTTGGCGAGCGTCAGCGGCGTCTCGCCGCTTCTGTCGGCAATGTTGACGTTGGCCTTCGCCTCGATCAGCAGGCGCAGCGTCTCGGTGTGACGCGCCCCGCCATCGCCCAGAACGATGGCCTCGATCAGCGCCGTCCAGCCGAGGCGGTTGACATGGTCGACCTTGATCCCGGTCTTCAGCAGTTCGGCGATCACCTCGACATGGCCGTGGTGCGCGGCGCGAATCAGGGCGGTGCCGTTGTAGCTGTCGGTGAAATGCACATTGGCGCCGTGCGCCAGGGTGAGGCGCAACAGCTCGGGAAAACCCTCGGAAGCGGCGATCAGGAAGGCGCTTTGGCGCGTCTCGTCCTGGCCGTTGACGTCCGCGCCCGCGGCGATCAGCCGTCGCGCCTCAGCGAGGTCGTTGCGCCAGGCGGCGGCGATGAGCTGGCGGTCCAGTGCCGAGGCGGCCGGGCCGGGCCCGAGTGTCTGTGCCGATGCAGGCAAGGCAAGAAGCGCAAACGCGCTCAGCAGGAACGCACGGCGCTGCATGCTAGCGCAGGCTGGCGTTGAGCTTCTCCAGCGCCGCCGGGCCAGGGCAGAGCTCGGCCTCGCCCAGCACATTGAGCGGCTCGCCTACCGTGTTGAGGCTGTCGTGCAGGTCGCTGGGATCCGAATCCACGTACAGCAGCCCGGTCACCACCTCGCCGGCCGAGGCCCGTTCCTGCAGATAGGTCATGGCCGCGATGCGGTTATGCGGGTCGTAGTCAGCGGCGATCTTGCGCAGGCGGACGGCCGAGCCGTCGTGCTGGATCACCGTCTCCAGCGCCCCCGGCGCGTAGTCGGCGGTGATCTCGGCCCGCGGCGTCATGACGTCGAGCCGGTTCACCGCCTCGTTGTGCTCGCGCACGTAGTCGAAGCTCTTGGTCGAGCCGAGATGGTTGTTGAAGGCGACGCACGGGCTGATCACATCCATGAACGCCGCACCCTTGTGCAGGATCGCTCCCTTGATCAGGGGGACGAGCTGCGCCTTGTCGCCCGAGAAGCTGCGGCCGACGAAGGTGGCGCCGAGCTGCAGCGCCATGCTCACCAGGTCGATGGACGAATCCGAGTTCACCGCGCCGCGCTTGCTCTTCGAGCCGCGGTCGGCGGTGGCGGAGAACTGGCCCTTGGTCAGGCCGTAAACGCCGTTGTTCTCGACGATGTAGACCATGTTGACGCCGCGGCGGATGCAATGCGCGAACTGGCCGAGCCCGATCGAGGCGGAGTCGCCGTCGCCCGAGACGCCGAGATAGAGCAGATCGCGGTTGGCGAGGTTGGCTCCGGTCAGCACCGAGGGCATGCGCCCGTGCACCGAGTTGAAGCCGTGGCTGTGGCCGAGGAAATAGGTCGGCGTCTTCGACGAGCAGCCGATACCCGAGAGCTTGGCGATGCGGTGTGGCGGCAGGTCGAGCTCGAAGCAGGCCTGGATGATGGCAGCACTGATCGAATCATGGCCGCAGCCGGCGCAGAGCGTCGAGACCGAGCCTTCGTAGTCGCGGCGGGTGTAGCCGAGCTTGTTGACTGGCAGCTCGGGGTGACGAAGCTTGGGCTTGGCGAGATAGGTCATGACACCACCTTGCGCAGCGGCGTGACATTGGCACCGGCGAGGCGTTTGCCGATCGAGCCCCTGATGAAGCGGGCGGTGATCGGCGTGCCGTCGTAGTGAAGCACGGCAACCAGCTTGGCCGGATCGATATTGCCTTCGACGGTCAGCAAGGCGCGCAGCTGGCCGTCGCGGTTCTGCTCGACCACGAAGACATGCTCGTGGGCGCGCACGAAATCGACGATCTCGTCGGAGAAGGGGAAGCCGCGCACGCGCATGGCGTCGAGATGCATGCCGTCGGCCTCGAGCTGGTCGAGGGCTTCGCTCATCGCCGGGGCGGTCGAGCCGTAATAGAGGACGCCGAACTTGGTCGCTTGCTTCGCCGGGCGCTTGACCGGGGCAGGGACGAGCTTCTTGGCCGTTTCGAACTTCTTCAGCAGGCGCTGCATGTTGTCCTGGTAGGCCCCGCCCTCCTCGGTGTAGCGCGCGTAGCGGTCGCGCGAGGTGCCGCGGGTGAAGAACGAGCCGCGCGTCGGGTGCGTACCCGGCAGGGTGCGGTAGGGGATGCCGTCGCCGTCGACGTCGAGATAGCGGCCGAACTCCTTGCCGGCCTCCAGCTCCTCGTAGGTCATGACTTTGCCGCGATCGAAGCGGCGCTTGGCGTCCCAGGAGAGCGGCGCGCAGAGCCGCTCGTTCATGCCGATATCGAGGTCGAGAAGGACGAAGATCGGGGTCTGCAGCCGGTCGGCGAGGTCGAAGGAGAGGGCGCCCATCTCGAAGCACTCCCGGGGATCCTCCGGGAACAACAGCACGTGCTTGGTGTCGCCGTGCGAGGCGTAGGCGCAGGACATGACGTCGCATTGCTGGGTGCGCGTCGGCATGCCGGTCGAGGGCCCGGCGCGCTGCACGTTGAAGATCACTGCCGGGATCTCGGCGAAATAGGCGAGGCCGATGAATTCCTGCATCAGCGAGATGCCGGGGCCGGAGGTGGCGGTGAAGGCACGCGCCCCGTTCCAGCCGGCACCGATGACCATGCCGATCGAGGCGAGCTCGTCTTCGGCCTGGATGATGGCGTGACGCGCCTTGCCATCGGGTGCGGTGCGGAACTTGCGGCAGTGGCGGCTGAAGGCCTCGGCGAGCGAGGAGGAGGGCGTGATCGGGTACCAGGCGCACATCGTGGCGCCGCCGTAGACGGCTCCCAGCGCCGCAGCGCTGTTGCCCTCCAGGAAGATGCGGTCGCCGACCTTGTCGGAGCGCTGCAGCTTGATGCCCAGCGGGCAGGCGAGATTCTTCAGCGTCCAGTCGCGGCCCAGGTGCAGCGCCTTGACGTTGGGCGCGATCAGCTTGTCCTTGCCCTGGAACTGCTCGCCGATCAGTGTCTCGATGGCGGCGACGTCCATGTCGAGCAGCGCCGAGAGCGAGCCCAGATACATGATGTTCTTGAACAGCTGGCGCTGGCGCGGATCGCTGTAGGTCTGGTTGCAGATCTCGGTTAGAGGCACGCCGATGATGTTGACGTCGTCGCGGAATTTCGACTTCGGCATCGGCTTGGACGAGTCGTAGAACAGGTAGCCGCCGGGCTCGATCTCTGCCACGTCCTTGTCCCAGGTCTGCGGGTTCATGGCGACGAACATGTCGACGCCGCCACGTGCCCCCAGGTGGCCGGCCTCGGAGACGCGCACCTCGTACCAGGTGGGCAGGCCCTGGATGTTTGAAGGGAAGATGTTGCGCGGCGTGCAGGGCACGCCCATGCGCAGGATCGACTTCGCGAACAGCTGGTTGGCTGAGGCGGAGCCCGAGCCGTTGACGTTGGCGAACTTGACGACGAAGTCGTTTACGCGTGCGATCGGCTGCGGCATGCGTGCTCCGCGTGAGTCATCTGAATGAACGATTTTTGCATGTCCCAGGCCCCGGTCGGGCAGCGCTCGGCGCACAGCCCGCAATGCAGGCAGACATCCTCGTCCTTGACCATGACCCGCGTGGTCTTGAGCTCTGACGAGACGTAGAGATCCTGGGTCTTGTTCTTGGCCGGCGCCATCAGGCGCTGGCGCAGCTCATCCTCCTCGCCGTTGGGCGTGAAGGTGATGCAGTCCATCGGGCAGATATCGACACAGGCGTCGCACTCGATGCACAGGTTCGGTGCGAAGACGGTCTGGACATCGCAGTTGAGGCAGCGCTGCGCCTCGGCGAAGCCGAGCTTGGGGTCATAGCCGAGCTCGACTTCGAGGCGGATGTTCTTCAGCGTCTCCGCCGTGTCGCGCCACGGCACCTTGTAGCGCTGGTCGAGCGTCACGTCGTTGTCGTAGCTCCACTCGTGAATACCCATCTTCTGGCTGGTGAGGTTGACCGTCGGCGGCGGCCGGTCGGTAATATCCTCGCCCTCGAGCAGCTTGTGGATGGAGATGGCGGCATCGTGGCCGTGCGCCACCGCCCAGATGATGTTCTTGGGCCCGAAGGCGGCGTCGCCGCCGAAGAACACCTTCTTGTTGGTCGACTGCATCGTCTTCGTGTCGACCACCGGCATGCCCCACTTGTCGAACTCCAGGCCGATGTCGCGCTCGATCCAGGGGAAGGCGTTCTCCTGGCCGACGGCGACCAGCACGTCGTCGCACTCGATCAGCGTCTCGGGCTCGCCGGTGGGGACGAGGTTGCGCCGCCCCTTGGCGTCATACTCTGCCTTGACCTTCTCAAAGGTCATGCCGGTGAGCTTGCCGTTCTTGTGGATGAAGGCCTTGGGTACGAGGAAGTTGAGGATGGGGATGCCCTCGTGCATCGCATCCTCTTTCTCCCACGGGCTCGCCTTCATCTCCTCGAAGCCGGAGCGCACCACCACGGTGACGGTCTCGCCGCCCAGGCGCTTGGAGGAGCGGCAGCAATCCATGGCCGTGTTGCCGCCGCCCAGCACGATCACACGCTTGCCGATGCTCTCGATGTGTCCGAAGGACACGCTGGAGAGCCAGTCGATGCCGATGTGGATGTTGGCCTTGGCCTCCTGGCGGCCGGGGATATCGAGGTCGCGGCCGCGGGGCGCTCCCGAGCCGACGAAGATGGCGTCGTAACCTTCGGCGAGCAGCGCCTTGAGGCTGTCGACACGCTGGCCGAGCCGCAGCTCCGGCTCGAGGCCGAGGACGTAGTCGACCTCTTCGTCGAGCACCGTCTCCGGCAGGCGGAATTTCGGAATCTGCGTGCGCATCATGCCGCCGGCCTTGGGGTCGCCGTCGTAAAGCACGACGTGGTAGCCCAGCGGCAGCAGATCGCGCGCCACGGTCAAGGAAGCGGGGCCGGCGCCGATCAGCGCCACGCGCTTGCCGTTCTTCTTGGTGGCCGGCTTGGGCAGCCTTGCCGTGATGTCGCCCTTGTAGTCGGCGGCGACGCGCTTCAAGCGGCAGATAGCCACCGGCTCCTCTTCGACGCGGCCGCGGCGGCAGGCCGGCTCACAGGGGCGATCGCAGGTCCGTCCGAGGATTCCGGGGAAGACGTTGGACTTCCAGTTGATCATGTAGGCGTCGGCGTGGCGGCCGGCGGCGATCAGGCGGATGTACTCGGGCACGGGTGTGTGAGCGGGGCAGGCCCACTGGCAGTCCACAACCTTGTGGAAGTAGTCCGGCGCTTGAATATCGGTCGGCTTCACACACGTTCTCCCGAGGCCGTCCGCCAGGCGGGCAGCACACGACGATGATAACCCAAAGCGTAGGCTGGCTGCGGCGTACCCCGACTCACTATCTTTTCTCGCCGGCGACTCGTTTCCTGAGGCGATCCGGGGACCGCAATTGGGCACCTTCCCCCAGCGGGGGTCAAGGATAACCGGTCGGTCGCCGTGCCCCGAATACCCCCATAAAAATCAGGGAAACACAGGGACCGATGAGG
>VGEI01000242.1 GCA_016869415.1 Alphaproteobacteria bacterium | reverse complement strand
CACGTCCAGTGCGAACCAGCGGACCGTTGGGATCGACGATCACGGGTTCCGCAGGTCCGCTATGCGGTCGAATTTTCGCGCGGCGATCAGGGTGGCGTTGAAACCGGCGCAGCCTCCGCCCGTCAGATCCCGAGCCGCCAGGTCATCGCGTCAACCCTCTAATCTTCTTGGTTAATTGGCACTTCAGGCGGAGTCCGCGAACGTCCTTGCGGCTTCGCCCGACGTCGCGCTTCTGATACAATTTAAGCAATGAACGATCCCGAGCACGAGACGCTGCGGCGCAAGCTCATCGAACTCAAGACCGAGCACCGCGATCTCGACGACGTGATCGCGCGGCTGGCCGAGAAGCAGCCGTTCGACCAGCTGCAGATCCAGCGGCTGAAGAAGCGCAAGCTGCAGCTCAAGGACGCCATCCTGCAGATCGAGAGCCACCTGCTCCCCGACATCATCGCCTGAACGCGAGCTACTCCGAGCGGACCTTCTTTTGGCGTACATGGCGCGGTCGGCGGCATCGATGGCCTGCGCTGCCGCATCCAGCGCTTCGGGCGCCTTGTCGCCGTTGCGGAAGGTATGAAGACCCCAGGACACCGAGGTCGGGATCATGACTCCGTTCCAGTCGACCGGCTCGGCCGCCACGGCGGCGGCGAGCGCGGTCGCCTTCTCATGCGCCCCCACCTCGTCCGTGTAGGCGAGCAGCACGCCGAGCTCGTCGCCACCAAGCCGGCCCACGACATCCGAATCGCGCACGTTCTGCACCAGCACGCGGGCAACGTAGGCGATGACCGCGTCGCCGGCGGCGTGGCCGTAGCTGTCGTTCACCGGCTTGAGCCCGTTGAGGTCGAAATAGATCAGGCTCGAGACCGCGTCGTAGCGGTCGGCAAAGGCCATCATGCGGGTGAGCTCGCGCACGAAGGCCCGGCGGTTGGCCACGGGGGTCAACGGATCCTGGTCGGCGAGCTGCTCGAGATGGGCAATGCGCGCCTGGCTCTGTTGCAGGTCGCGGCGCAGCTTGTCGACCTCGCCCATCAGCGCCGTGATCGCGGCGCGGGCCTTCGGCGTGAACTCGGTTTCGGGAATGTCGAGGATCGACGCCGCGTCGGCGATGGCCCGCGGGCTCGTCGCCGAATCGGCGGTCCGTGTTTAGGCCGCAGCGCCGACAGCCGGCTTCTTGTCCATGCCGCCGGCCCGGCCCGGCCCTGAAACCCGGTTCGTGTCGCTGATCTTCATCCCGTCCCGTTACGCGTCCGTGGTCGGTCCTGGGCGACGCCGCGCTTTCACGGCAGCAGAATACTAACGATTTGCTACCCGCGGGTAAATTTGGTTTATAAACCGTCCACTTGCCGTCTTATTCGAGCACGGGAGATTTCATCTAAATGGCGCCCCCCTCTCGCCGCGCGGCGCGCGCCGGCCGCCGCAGCCCGCTGGTCGGGATCATCATGGGCAGCCAGTCCGACTGGGAGACCATGCGCCACGCCGCCGAGACCCTCGCGGCGCTGGGCGTGCCGCACGAGACCCGCATCGTCTCCGCCCACCGCACACCGCGCCGGCTCTTCGCCTATGCCGCAGAGGCGCGCCGGCGTGGCCTCAAGGTCATCATTGCCGGCGCCGGTGGGGCCGCCCATCTGCCGGGCATGGCTGCCGCCATGACGCCCCTGCCCGTCCTCGGCGTGCCGGTGGAAAGCCGGGCGCTTCAGGGACTCGACAGCCTGCTATCGATCGCCCAGATGCCGGCCGGCATCCCCGTGGGCACGCTGGCCATCGGCCGCGCCGGGGCCATCAATGCCGGGCTGCTGGCCGCCGCCGTCCTGGCTCTCGAAGACAAGGCGACCGCCAGGGCGCTCGACGCCTGGCGCTCCCGCCAGACCGCCGCCGTCGCTGCCAAGCCGGTGCGCGACTCCGCGGCTCGGAAGAAGCGCCGCGCGTGAACGCAATCCCGCCGGGCTCGACCATCGGCATCCTCGGTGGCGGCCAGCTCGGCCGCATGACGGCGCTCGCCGCCGCGACGCTGGGCTATCGCTGCCACATTTTCTGCCCGGAGAAGGACTCGCCGGCAGCACAGGTCAGCGCCGCCGCCACCGTCGCCGCCTACACCGACCACGAGGCGCTTGCCCGCTTCGCCCGCGAAGTCGCGGTGGTGACCTACGAGTTCGAGAACATCCCGCATGCACCGGTCGCCGAGCTGGAGCGGCTGGTGCCGGTGCGGCCCTCGGCCAACGTCTTGCAGATCAGCCAGGACCGGGTGCGCGAGAAAAGTTTTCTCAACGGCATCGGCATCGCTACCGCGCCCTGGCGGCAAATCACCGACGCGGCGACGCTGCAGAACGCCATCCAGGAGCTCGGCCTGCCCTCGGTGCTGAAGACCGCGCGGCTCGGCTACGACGGCAAGGGCCAAGTGGCGGTGAAGCCCGGCCATGCTGATCCGGCCGCGCTCTGGCAGGCAATGGTCAAGGCGATGCCCGACCCGGCCGAGGCGGTGCTCGAGCGTTTCGTCAATTTCGAGCGCGAGATCTCGGTGATCGTCGTCCGCGGGCCCGACGGCAAGCACGCCAACTACGTGGCGGTCGAGAACCGGCACGAGCATCACATCCTGGCGCAGACCATCGCCCCGGCGCGCATTCCCCTCGCCACGGCGCGCAAGGCCGAAGGCATGGCGCGGCACATTGCCGAAAAGCTCGACCTCGTCGGCATTATCGCGGTCGAGATGTTCGTCGGCGAGAACGGCGAGCTGATGGTCAACGAGCTCGCCCCCCGGCCGCACAATTCCGGCCACTGGACCATCGACGCCTGCGTCACCAGCCAGTTCGAGCAGGTGGTGCGCGCCATCTGCGGCCTGCCGCTGGGCAGTCCGCGCCGCCATTCCGACGCGGTGATGGACAATTTGATCGGCGACGCCGTCGATCGCTGGCCGGAGCTGATCAAGGACCCCGACGCCAAGCTCCATCTCTACGGCAAGGCCGAGGCGCGCCCCGGCCGCAAGATGGGTCACGTCACCCGGCTGCTGCCGCGCAAGGACGGCAGCCTGAGCGATAGCTGAACCTCAGAGGCGCGAACGCCTCGCGAAGAACGGCCTGAAGGGGTTGGGCAGGCCCGCAAGGCGCTCGCGCAGGCTGCCCAGCAACTGGGGCACCTTCATCACATCGGCGATGCGCCGGTCGAGGAATTGCCAGGTCGCTTCCTGGCCCTCGGACTTGTCCTCGAGCCAGTAGAGCACCGTGGCGCTGTAGACTCCCGCCAGCAGGCCGCGCTTGGTGTAGTAGTTGAAATCCGTCGCCGTATCGCCGGCGGCGTACCAGATGGCGTCGACCGTGCGCCACAGCGTCGCCGCGGCCAGCGGCGCGTTGTGCGGCAGCGACAGCAGGCCTAGCGCCCGGCGCACCGCCTCGCGATGCGCACCCGCTGCCTCAAGGCGCCGGCGCACGGCCAGGGCGATACGGGCCCGGATCTTCATCGCCGAGAGGTTCTCACGCTCCAGTGCGGCGAGCATGCGGCGGTCGGCGAGCGTGTTCCAGAACTCGACCGCCTCGATCGGCCCGCGCGGAAAGACGCGCAGCGCCATCACCGGCTCGTAGCCGGCATCCTGCGCCGCCAGGCGCAACGTCTCGGGCGTCCAGCCGTCGAAAGCGACATGCGGCAGGGCGGCCTCGATGAGGCGCTGTCGCACGGAGTCTCGATCAAATCCGGGGTGGTCGAAGCCGGACTCAGTCGATTTCGGGTTCGGGCTTCCGCTCATGGGGACGCTCCATGCCTTTCTTCATCTCCTCGACGAAGCCGAAGAGTCGCATGTCCTTGATCCTCTGGGGATAGAGAATGCCGTCGAGGTGGTCGCATTCGTGCTGCACCACCCGGGCGTGGAAGCCCGAGACCGTGCGGTCGATCACCTCGCCGTCCGGCGTGAAGCCGCGGTAGCGCAGTCGGGTGAAGCGCGGCACTGCCCCCATCATGCCGGGCACCGAGAGGCAGCCCTCCCAGTCCAGGGCCATCTCCTCGCCCTGCGGCTCGAGGATGGGGTTGATCAGCACGGTCAGGGGCTCGGCCTGGTCGTCCGGCGCTCCGGTGGTGCGGTGCCCGCCCACCCGGAAGACCACCACCCGCAGGGGGATGTGCACCTGGGGAGCGGCCAGACCCGTACCGGGCGCATCGTCCATGGTCTCGATCATGTCCCGCACCAGGTATTTGATGTCCGGCACGGTCGGGTCGGGCACCTCCTGGGCGCGGCTGCGCAGCACCGGGTGGCCCATACGGGCTATTTTGAGGATCGCCATGAGGGCACTATGGGTGCCCGAACCCCTTGGGTAAAGGGGCTTAATCAAGACTTCCCAGGGCCAAGCCCTTGTGATATAAGCTGCGATTCAGTGGTGCCGGTAACCGTTCCGACGGTCCCGGTGCTTCGTCATTAAATCCCCATGGGATCGGAAAGGAGTGCGGCCAAACCGTGCAAGTCATCGTTCGCGACAATAACGTCGACCAGGCCCTGCGCGCCCTCAAGAAGAAGCTCCAGCGCGAGGGCGTATTCCGCGAGATGAAGCTGCGGCGTCATTTCGAGAAGCCCTCCGAGCGCAAGGCGCGCGAGAAGGCCGAAGCGGTCCGCCGGGCCCGCAAGGTCGCCCGCAAGCGCATGGAGCGCGAAGGCTACTAAGGTTTCCGTCGGCGGCTCCTCCGAGAGCCTTCGACCGCAGAGTTTCCGAACCGCCCGCGAGCCTCGTTCGCGGGCGTTCGTGTTCTTGAGGCGCCCCCATCGAGCCGATGCCGGAGACGCTCATGGCTTCACCTCCGATCATGCGCACCATCGCCGATCTGCGAAGCGCCGTTGCGCTCTGGCGGCGTGCGGAAGAGAGCGTCGGCCTCGTGCCGACCATGGGCGCCCTGCATGACGGCCACCTCTCGCTGGTCAAGCGGGCGCGCCAGCAGTGCCGGCGCGCCGTGGTCTCGATCTTCGTCAATCCCACCCAGTTCGGCCCCAACGAGGATTTCCAGCTCTATCCGCGCGACCTCGACGGCGACGCGGCCAAGCTCGCCACGGTCGGCGCCGATGCGATCTTCGCGCCGCAGGTGGCGGAGATGTATCCCGAGGGCGCGGTCACCGCGGTGACCGTCAGCGGCCTGACCGAGGGATTGTGCGGGCCGTTCCGCCCCGGCCACTTCCAGGGCGTGGCCACTATCGTCACCAAGCTGCTGCTGCAATGCCTGCCCGATGCCGGGTTCTTCGGCGAGAAGGACTATCAGCAGCTCCAGGTGATCCGCCAGCTGGCGCGCGACCTCGACATCCCCGTGCGCATCGAGGGCGTGCCCACCTTTCGCGAGAGTGATGGCCTCGCCCTGTCGTCGCGCAACGCCTATCTCACCCCGGCAGAGCGGGCGATCGCGCCCACGCTCCATCGCGTGCTACGGCAGGCCGCGGCCGATATGGAAGCCGGCGGCACGGCGAGTGCCACGACCGACCGTGGCAAACGGGAGCTGTTCGGCGCGGGCTTCAGCCGTCTCGACTATCTCGATGTGGTCGACGCCGTCACTCTGAAGAAGATCGAACGCCTCGAACGTCCCGCGCGCGTCGCGGCAGCGGCCTGGCTGGGCAAGACACGGCTCATCGACAACCTGCCGGTGGCTTTCTAGCGCACCCCCCCTCGCACCAAACCTCGCTTTTTCGGGCGGAGCCCCGGATTTCCTCGCTTATTCGCTCCGGCAGCACGCCAAGTTTTCCTCCACAGCCTAACCTCATGCCCCGTCACGACAAAGCGGGCCTGGGTAGACAAAGGTGATTGGACAATTTTCTGGGGTCCGGCGGGGGGCCGCCCCGAAACCCCCG
>VGEI01000241.1 GCA_016869415.1 Alphaproteobacteria bacterium | reverse complement strand
GCTGGTTGGCGTGGTCCCGGTCGCGGGGTTGCGCAGGGCGCCGCGTAGATCCGATTCGCGCCGTGCCGTCGGCGCGTCGATCCTCTCGATGCGTGACTGCTCGACCACGATGTCGGGCTCAATGCCGGAGGCCTGGATCGAGCGGCCCGACGGCGTGTAGTAGCGCGCCGTGGTCAGGCGCAGGGCGCCCTGGCCGCCAAGCGGGATAATGGTCTGCACCGAGCCCTTGCCGAAGGAGCGCGTCCCGAGAAGGATGGCGCGGCGGTGATCCTGCAGGGCGCCGGCCACGATCTCCGAGGCCGAGGCCGAGCCGCTGTTGACCAGCACCACCATCGGCAGGCCCGCAAGCAGGTCTCCGGGCTTGGCGTTGTAGCGTTGCGCGTCCTCCGAACGGCGGCCGCGGGTCGAGACGATCTCGCCCTTGTCGAGGAAGGCGTCGGACACGGCGATCGCCTGGTCGAGCAGACCGCCGGGGTTGTTGCGCATGTCGAGCACCACGCCCTTGAGCCGGGGCCCGAGCTGCTCGCGGATGCGCTGCACCGCCGTCTTCAGGCCGGCCTCCGTCTGCTCGGTGAACGAGGTGATGCGGATATAGCCGAGCTCGCCCTCGATGCGGTGACGCACCGACTGGATGCGGATCACGGCGCGGGCGATCGAAACCTCGAAGGGCTCCTGGTTGCCGCGGCGGATGGTCAGCTTGATCTGCGAGTTCACTGGCCCGCGCATGCGCTCGACCGCTTCCTGCAGGGTCAGCCCCATGACCTGCTCGCCGTCGAGCATGACGATCAGATCGTTGGGCTTGATGCCGGCGCGGAAGGCGGGCGTGTCGTCGATCGGCGAGACGACCTTGACCAGGCCGTTCTCCATGGTGACCTCGATGCCGAGGCCGCCGAACTCGCCGCGCGTCTGGATCTGGGTGTCGCGGAAGGCGCGGGCGTTCATGAAGCTGGAATGCGGGTCGAGCGCGGTCAACATGCCGTTGATCGCGTCCTCGATCAGCTTGCGGTCCTGGACGTCCTCGACGTAGTCGGCGCGCACCCGCTCGAAGACCTCGCCGAACAGGTTGAGCTGGCGGTAGGTCTCGGAGGTGTTGGTCTGCGCCGGCAGGCTCGCGGGCGACAGAACCAGTCCGCTTGCGACCGCGCCGGCCGCCAGAATCTTCAACAGTTTCATCCGCTTACCTTTCCATCCGAAGCCGCGAGCCAGGGCGTTGGGTTGATCGGCTGCCCGTGGCGCCGCAGTTCTACATAGAGCACCGGACCCGCTGCGCCGGAGGTCGCGGGCCCGCCAGGATCGGCGTTGCCGGTGGTGGCGATCGGCTCGCCCAAGGCGACAACCTGCCCCGGCGACACGTCAATTCGGCCCAATCCTGCCAATAACGTATGATATCCCTCGCCGTGTTCGATGATCAAGATGCGGCCGTAACCGCGGAACGGGCCGGCGAACACGATCTGGCCGTCGAACGGCGCAACCACCTGGGCATCGGCGCGCACCTCGAGAGAGAGCCCGCGATGCGGTTGGCCGCCCTCGCCGGCTTGGCCGTAGGCCTGCACCACCCGTCCGCGCACCGGCATGGCCATCTGTCCGCGGGCTTCACCCAGCCGGCGCAGACGTCCTGCCAGACCCTCGGTTACCCGGGCCTGCAGGGTGCTACGCTGGCCGGCGGCGCGCTCTTCGGCAGCCTTGGTCTCGGCCAGCTTGCGCAGCAGGTCACGCAGATCCTCGGCCTGGCGGGCCAGCGCCTGACTGCGTTCGCCCGCCGCCTGCCGCGCGGCTTCCGTCTCCAGGACGAAGCGGGCGCGCTGTGCCGTAAGGCCGCGCAGCCGCTCGCGGTTGCCGGCGAGGCGCTGCGTGGCCTCCGCTAGGGCGGCACGTTCGGCGGCGACGCTAGCGCGTAGCTCGCTCAGCGACTCCACTTCGCGCGCCAGGGCGGCGGCTTCCGCCTCGATGGGCGGCACCACCGCACCCAGCAGGCGGGCGGTGCGCAGCGTGTCGATGGGCCGTTCGGGCAGCAGGGCCAGCGCTTCGGGCGGATGGCGGGCCAAGCGCTGCAGCGCCGTCAGCAGGGCGCCCAGCTCGCCGCGTCGCCGCTCGAGCTCGGCGCTCTTCGCGGCTTCCTCGGCGCTCAGCCCGGCCAGGCGGCTCTCGACGGCCGTGAGCGTCGCCTCGCTGTCCTGGACGGAAAGGGCCGCGGCGGCGCTTTGGACACGCAGCCGCTCGATCTCGCGGATCTGTGCCTCGGCCTCCGCGGCCAGCACCCGTTCGCGCTCGCGGCTGGCCTCGAGCTCGCGCTCGACCTCCTGCAGGGTCGGCCTTGCCTCCTGCGCCGAGAGCGGCGCCACGACAGGTAACAACGCCGCAAGCGCGGCGAGCGTGACAACGAGCCGGGCGCTAGTCCGCCGCACGCACCGTCTCGGGCGGTGGCGCGATCAGGGTGCGGCCGGTCATCTCAACGGGCTGCGGCAGACCGAGCAGCTCGAGCAATGTGGGCGCCACATCGGCCAGCCGGCCGTCGCGCAAACTCAGCGGCGCGTTGCGGCCCGGCTCGCTGCCGCCGCAGAGCATCACGGGCACGCGGTTGACGGTGTGTGCCGTGTGTGGCTGGCCGGTCTCGGGATCGACCATCATCTCGGCATTGCCGTGGTCGGCCGTGACGATCAGCGCCCCGCCGGCCTTCTCGATGGTGGCGGCCAGGCGGCCGAGGCATTCGTCGACTACCTCGACGGCTTTCTTGGCGGCGGCGAAATCGCCGGTGTGGCCGACCATGTCGGTGTTGGCGTAGTTCACCACGATGAAGTCGAACTGGGCGGATTCGATGGCGGCGACCAGCTTGTCGGTGACTTCGTAGGCCGACATCTCGGGCTTGAGGTCGTAGGTCGCGACCTTGGGCGAGGGCACGAGGATGCGCGATTCGCCGGGCAGCTCGCGCTCCGCCCCGCCGTTGAAGAAGAAAGTGACATGGGCGTATTTCTCGGTTTCGGCGATGCGCAGCTGCTTCAAGCCGGCCTCGGCCACGATCTCGCCCATCATGTGGCTCAGCGCCTGTGGCGGGTACATCGTCGCCATCAGCCGGTTATACGCTTCCGAGTATTCGCTCATACCCAGTGCTGCGGCGACGCGGACGACGCGCGAGCGGATGAAGCTCTTGAATGCCGGGTCGAGCAGCGCGGTCAGGATCTCGCGTGCCCGGTCGGCGCGGAAATTCGCCATGACCACGCCGTCGCCGTCGCGCATCCCCGGATAGCCGGGAAGCACGGTGGGCAGGACGAACTCGTCGCTCTTGCCGGCCGCGTAGGATTGCCGCACGGCTTGCAGGGAGTCCGAAGCGGTCTCGCCGGTGGCGTCGGTCAACGCCTTGTAGGCGAGCTCGACGCGCTCCCAGCGATTGTCGCGATCCATGGCGTAGTAGCGGCCGCTGATCGTGGCGAAGCGCACGCTCTTCAGGCTGCCGACGTCTCGGGTGAATTTCTCAAGATACCCTTCCGCACTCTTGGGCGGCGTGTCGCGGCCGTCGAGGAACGCGTGGACCCAGACGGTGAGCCCGTGCGCTGCCAGCGCTTTGGCGAGCGCTGCGATGTGGTCCTGGTGCGAATGCACGCCACCGGGCGAGAGCAGGCCCATGAGGTGGACCGTGCCGCCGCTCCTTGTCAGCTTGGCAACGAAGTCGAGCAGCGCCGGGTTCCGGGCAATCTTACCGCTGGTCACATCGTCGTCGATGCGCGGCAGATCCTGCAGCACCACGCGGCCGGCGCCCAGATTCATGTGGCCGACCTCGGAATTGCCCATCTGTCCGGCGGGCAGCCCGACATGGCGCTCAGAAGCGTCGAGGAAGGCTATCGGGCAGCGCTTGGACAGCGCGTCGAGATGGGGAGTCCTGGCTTTGAGGATGGCGTTGTCGTCGGCGGGCTCGGGACGGTGGCCCCAGCCGTCGAGCACGCAGAGCACGACCGGACGGCGCTTCGGGACGAATCGAGTCATGCGGGAAATATAGGAGAGCAGCGGAGGCGCGGGTAGCGGCGGCCGGAGGCCAGCTGGCCAAGCTTTTGGGAGGTTCCCTGGGATTGACCGATACGGCTGTAGGGTATAGAACAAAACAAGAACAATGAGGCCCATCCGCCCCCATGTCGTCCTTGCGAGCACGCCAGCTCGCCGTCTTGCGCGATCGGATGCGGCGGCTGGAAAAGCCGCGCGCGGCGGAGCTGCCGGTCCTGTCGCTAGGGGTCCGTGCACTCGACGATGCCTTGCCCTGGGGCGGGCTGCCGACGGGCGTGCTGCACGAGATTCTCGGCCGGCCGGGCGACGCGGCGGCGTGCGGCCTCGCGGTCAGACTGCTGCGCGATCTGGCGGCTTTACGAAAGCGCCCTGTGTTGTGGTGCCGGAGCGACGAGGAAGCGGGAGCGCCCTATGCGCCCGGCCTGACCCAGGCCGGGCTGGCCAGCGAGGCTGTGATCTTTGCCCGGTCGCGCAAGCCGGTCGAGTTGCTATGGGCGATGGAGGAAGGGTTGCACTCAGGAGCTTTCGCTGCGGTGCTGGGCGAGGACGTGTCGCCCGATCTCACGGCCACGCGCCGGTTGCAGCTCGCCGCCGAGGGCGGGGCTACGACGGCGCTGCTCCTTCTGCCTTATCGAGCGGCGGGCGGCGTCTCGGCGGCGCTGACGCGCTGGCAGGTTGCTTCGGTGCCGGTCGAGGAAGAGAGCGAGGCGTCACGCTGGCAGATCGAGCTGTCACGCTGTCGTGGCGGGGCGGCTGGCGCCTGGCAGGTAACCTGTGACACGGCGCTACGTCTCCGTCTGGCTGCCGTACTGGCCGGCCGATCGCTGGCGCCGGATGCAGCAGACTGACAATAGCCGCCCACTGGTCCTGACTGTACCGGGTCCGGGCGGTCCGCGGGTCACCGCTGTTGATGCACGGGCCGATGCCGAGAACCTGCGCGCCGGTCAGACCCTGGCCGATGCCCGCACCCTCGTACCGCAGCTTCATGCCGTCGAGGCCGATCCGGCTGAGGATGCGGCGGCGCTTGCCCGGCTTGCCGAGTGGTGCAGCCGCTATACGCCGTGGGCTGCACCGGACGGCGACGATGGCTTGGTGCTCGACATCAGCGGCTGCGCGCATCTCTTCGAGGGCGAGGCGGCGCTGATCGCCGATCTGATGCAGCGTCTGGCGCGGGCAGGAATCGGCGCTCGTGCGGCGGTTGCCGACACGCCGGCGGCTTCCTGGGCCTGGGCGCGGCATGGCGAAGGGCCGATCCTGGAGCCCGGCGCAGCGTTGACGGCGCTGCGTCCGCTACCGATTGCTGCTCTGCGGCTGCCGGCAGAAGCGGCCGAGGCGCTGTGGCGGCTCGGCCTGCGCACCCTCGGTCCTCTCTTCGACCTGCCGCGCGGCCCCCTGGCCAGGCGTTTTGGCGCCGGGACCCTGCAGCGCCTCGACCGCGTACGCGGGCTCGAGGGCGAGCCGATCAACCCGCGCCGCCCGGCGCCGCAATGGCGGGTGCGGCTGACCTTTCCCGACGGTATCGGTTATCGCGAAGACATCGACCGTGCGCTCCATCGGCTGCTGGTGACGCTGGGCACGATTCTGGAGAAGGAGAGGCTGGGCGTACGGCAGCTCGAACTCGGCTGTTATCGGCTCGACGGCACGGCGCAGTTCCTGGCCATCGGCACCAGCCAACCGAGCCGCGACGTACGCTATCTGAAGCGCCTGTTTGCCGAAAAGCTGGACACGGTGGCGCCTGGCTTCGGCATCGAGACTCTGATCCTCGATGCGTTGACCACCGAGGCGCTGGTCCCGCAGCAGCCGAAGCTGAA
>VGEI01000240.1 GCA_016869415.1 Alphaproteobacteria bacterium | reverse complement strand
GATCAGCCGCTCGCAGAAGCCCACCACAAGATCGGTCTCGCTCCGGCCGGTCAAGCCGGCTTCGTTTAGCCAGGCCGCGAGATCGTTGTACTGGGTTTCGTTCATAAGTCCCGCGGGCTCAAGCCGTCAGTCTGTCGAGCTCCTTGACCAGCGCGTCGCCCATCTGCGTGGTCGACACCTTGGTCGCACCCGGCTGCATGATGTCGGCGGTGCGAATACCGCTCTTCAGCACGTTCTTCGCCGCCTTCTCGATGAGGTCGGCGTCGTCCTTCAAGTCGAAGGAGTAGCGCAGCAGCATGGCGAAGCTCAGCAGCTGGGCCAGCGGGTTGGCCAGATCCTTGCCGGCGATGTCCGGCGCCGAGCCATGGATCGGCTCGTAGAGGGCGCGGCGGCGGCCGCCGGCATCCGGGGCACCGAGCGAGGCCGAGGGCAGCATGCCGAGCGAGCCGGTGAGCATCGAGGCGAGGTCCGACAGCATGTCGCCGAACAGATTGTCGGTGACGATGACGTCGAACTGCTTGGGCCGGCGGACGAGCTGCATGGCGCAGTTGTCGGCGTACATATGCTCGAGCTCGACGTCCTTGTACTCCCTGTGCAGCGCCGTCATGGTCTCGCGCCACAGCACGCCGGTATGCATGACGTTGGCCTTCTCGACCGAGGTCACCTTGTTGCGCCGCTTGCGCGCGAGCTCGAAGGCGACGCGGCCGATACGCTCGATCTCCGGTGTGGTGTAGATTTGAGTGTCGACACCCTTCTTCGTGCCATCGGCGAGCGTGGTTACACCGCGCGGCTCGCCGAAATAGACGCCGCCGGTGAGCTCGCGCAGAATCAGGATGTCGAGCCCGGCGATGACCTCCTTCTTCAGGGTCGAGGCGTCGGCCAGCTCCTCGTAGACCAGGGCCGGGCGCAAATTGGCGAACAGGCCAAGCTCCTTGCGCAGGCCGAGGATGGCGCGCTCGGGCTTCATCGAGAAATCGCCGGTGTCCCATTGCGGCCCGCCGACCGAGCCGAAGAGTACCGCGTCGGTGGCCATGGCATCGGCCAGAACGGAGTCGGGCAACGGAGTCTTAAGCTTGTCGATGGCCGCCCCGCCGACCAGGCCTTCCTTGATGTCGAAATGCACGGCACGGCGCTTGTCGAACCAGTCGACCACGCGGCGCACCTGCTTCATCACCTCAGGCCCGATGCCGTCGCCCGGCAGAACCAGCATTTTCTTGTTCGCAGCCATCGTCGTGTGTCCTTCGTGTGAAATTCAGGCCTTCGCCGCGGCGAGCCACGGCTGGCTCTGCTTCTGTCTGGCCTCGTAGCTGTCGATGTCCTTTTCCTTCTGCAGGGTCAGGCCGACATCGTCGAGGCCGTTGACCAGGCAATGCTTGCGGAAGGGATCGATGTCGAACTTGATGCAGCCACCGTCGGGGCCGCGGATTTCCTGCTTCTCCAGGTCGACCGAGAGCGTGGCGTTGGCGCCGCGGCTGGCATCGTCCATCAGCTTGTCGAGCTCCTCCTTCGACACCTTGATCGGCAGGATGCCGTTCTTGAAGCAGTTGTTGTAGAAAATGTCGGCGAACGAGGTCGAGATCACGCAGCTGATGCCGAAATCGAGCAACGCCCAGGGTGCGTGCTCGCGGCTCGAGCCGCAGCCGAAATTGTCGCCGGCGACCAGGATCTGCGCCTTGCGGTAGGCCGGCTTGTTGAGCACGAAATCCGGCCGCTCCTTGCCATCGGGCGTGTAGCGCAGTTCCTCGAACAGCGCCTTGCCTAGCCCTGTGCGCTTGATCGTCTTGAGATGCAGCTTGGGGATGATCTTGTCGGTGTCGACATTGATCATCGGCAGCGGTGCGGCGACGCCGGTGAGCTGGGTGAATTTGCGCATGCGAAGGCTCCTTACGAAGACGGCAATCTGTCGGCCAGCACTTTGTCGGATTGGCCGGTGACCACCAGCGTGCGGGCGACGATATCGTGAATGGTCTGGGCTTTCACGGTGAACAGGGCCGGCAGGTAGCCGAGACCGGACATGAGCAGGGTGATGACCTTGGCCCCCTGGCGCAGCCAGGCGTGAAGCGGCGGCAGGCGCCGGCCCTTCATGTCGGTGACGCGAAGACCCAGCAGCAGCTTGCCCGGTGTCGCCTGCCGGGGCGAGGCCTCGAACAGCCCGTAGTAGAGAAAGGCGACGAGGCCGATCGCGCCGTAGGTGAGGCGCCTGCGCCAATAGGCGTCGCGGCTCTCGCCGGCCAGCGTCTCGGCCCGGCCGGAGGTCATGGTGCCGTCGGGCATCCGCGCACTGCCCTCGATGACATGGAAGATGCGCACCGCCCCGTCGGCGTAGACACGCGTCTCGCGGCTGAACGCCGTGGTGCGCTCGATGCCGTCCTGCTTGACGGTCGACGGCTCGCCCACTTTTTCGACCGCGGTGTTCAGCACCACCGGCTCCTCCCAGAACGGGTCGAGGACCCGCGTGTTCCACTGCCAGGCAAAGGCATTGGCCCCGTAGACCAGCCCGGCGACCAGCGCCGCCACCGCAGCACCATCGAGTGCCAGGGCGACAATGCGCTTGCCGAACGGCGCGGTGTAGAGGGCCACGCGCCGTCCTGCTTAGAGCTCGCGCACGTCGGTGAGTGTGCCCTTGACCGCCGCGGCCGCCGCCATCTCCGGGCTGACCAGATGGGTGCGCCCGCCGCGGCCCTGGCGGCCCTCGAAGTTGCGGTTCGAGGTCGAGGCGCAGCGCTCGCCCGGCTCCAGCCGGTCGGCGTTCATGGCCAGGCACATCGAGCAGCCGGGTTCGCGCCACTCGAAACCGGCAGTGAGGAAGATCTTGTCGAGGCCTTCCTGCTCGGCCTGCTCCTTCACCAGGCCGGAGCCCGGCACGACCATGGCCTTGACGCTGCCGGCGACCTTGCGGCCCCTGGCAACCGCCGCCGCGGCGCGCAGATCCTCGATGCGGGCGTTGGTGCAGGAGCCGATGAACACGCGGTCGACCTTGATCTCGCTGAGTTTGGTACCCGGCTTGAGGCCCATGTACTCGAGCGAGCGGCTCATGGCGGCGCGCTTGCCTTCGTCCTTGACGTCTGCCGGGTTGGGCACCGCGCCGGTAATCGGCAGCACGTCCTCGGGCGAGGTACCCCAGGTGACCTGCGGCGCGATGTCCTCGGCCTTGAGGACGATCTCAGTGTCGTATTTCGCGCCCGGATCGGAGGGCAGCGTCTTCCAGTAGGCAAGCGCCGCTTCCCACGCAGCGCCCTTGGGCGCGTGCGGCCGGCCCTTCAAATAGGCGAAGGTCGTCTCGTCCGGCGCCACGATGCCGGCGCGGGCCCCGCCCTCGATAGTCATGTTGCAGACCGTCATGCGGCCTTCCATCGACAGCTCGCGGATGGCCGAGCCGGCATACTCGATGACATGGCCGGTGCCGCCGGCGGTGCCGATCTTGCCGATGATGGCCAGCACGACGTCCTTGGCGCTGACGCCGGGGCGTAGTCTGCCGTCCACCGTGACGCGCATGTTCTTGGCCGGGCGCTGGATCAGCGTCTGGGTGGCGAGCACGTGCTCCACCTCCGACGTGCCGATGCCGAAAGCCAGCGCGCCGAAGGCGCCGTGCGTCGCCGTGTGGCTGTCGCCGCAGACGATGGTCGTGCCCGGCAGGGTCAGGCCCTGCTCCGGCCCGATGATGTGAACGATGCCCTGGCGGATATCGTTCATGCCGTAATACTCGATGCCGAAATCCCTGGTGTTCTGCTCCAGCGTCTCGACCTGCAGCTTGCTCTCGGGCTCGGTGATGCCCTGACTACGGTCGGTGGTCGGCACGTTGTGATCGGCGACGGCCACCGTGAGATCGGGACGGCGCACCTTGCGGCCGCTGCTGCGTAAACCCTCGAAAGCCTGCGGACTCGTCACTTCGTGAACAAGATGCCGGTCGATGTAGATCAGGCAGGTGCCGTCGTCCTGCGTGTGGACGACATGGCTGTCCCAGATCTTGTCGAACAGCGTACGCGGCTTGGCCATCGTCAATCTCCCAAATCACTGACCCTCACCCCACCCCTCTCCCCAAGGGAGAGGGAGCAGACTACGCCGCCCTAGATCACCTCTCCCTACGGGGGAGGTCGCGAGCGGCAGCGAGCGGGTGAGGGGTTACTCCCACCAACTCCAGACTAGGCGCTCTTCTTCTCGGCTTCCGCCTTGCGCGCCGCCCGCCGCTCGTCGCGGCCGGCCTTCTTCTTCGCCGCCTGCTCGGCCTTGCGGGCCTCGTTCTTGGCCTTCGCCTCGGCCTTGGCGGCCGCCTTGGCTTCCGCCTTGGAGGCCGTCGCCGGCTTCGCCACCGCCGCCGCAGCCGGGGCGGCGGCTTCCGCCGTCGGCGCGCCATCGAGCAGCTCGGCCTCGCTCATCTCCGCCGCCGAGGCGGCGCCGCTCTTCTCCAGGATGCGGGCCTTCTTGCCGGTGCGGCCGCGCAGGTAATAGAGCTTGCCGCGGCGCACGTCGCCGCGGCGCACCACCTCGATGGCGGCGATGCGCGGGCTGTAGAGCGGGAAGACGCGCTCGACGCCCTCGCCGAACGACATCTTGCGCACGGTGAACGAGGCGTTGAGCCCCGCACCCGAGCGGCCGATGCACACGCCTTCGAAGGCCTGCACGCGCTCGCGGGTACCTTCGACGACCTTGACGTTGACCCGCACGGTGTCGCCGGGCGTGAATTCCGGCACGGAGCGCTGCGCCGTGAGCTTGGCGATCTGCTCCTTCTCGAATTGTTCGATGACGTTCATGACTGCTCTCCTTGGTGTCCGAATGTAGCGTAAACGTTAGCTTCAATGACTCTTCGCGTAGCGCGCCCAGAGGTCCGGGCGGCGTTCGCGGGTGATCTTCTCCGCCTCGGCGCGGCGCCAGGCGGCAATGTTGGCGTGATGGCCGGAGACCAGGATCTCTGGCACGGCGCGGCCGGACCAATCCTGAGGCCGCGTGTAATGCGGGTACTCGAGCAGCCCCGCCTCGAAGCTCTCCTCGCTCAGCGACTGCTCGGCGCCCATGACACCGGGCAGCAGGCGCACGCAGGCATCGATCAGGGCGATCGCCGCCGGCTCGCCGCCGGAGAGCACGAAATCGCCCAGCGAGACCTCCTCGAGACCGCGCGCCTCGATGACCCGCTGGTCGACGCCCTCGAAACGGCCGCAGAGCGCAACCAGGCCCGGACCGGCGGCGAGCTGCTTCACCCGGCCCTGATCGAGGGTGCGTCCGCGCGGCGTCAGATAGATGGCCGGCGTGCCGGCCGGCGCCTGCGCCAGCGCCGAGCCCAGTGCGGCGTCGACGATGTCAGGGCGCATGACCATGCCGGCACCGCCGCCAAACGGCTGGTCGTCGACGCTCTGATGCCGGTCGGTGGCGAAGGCGCGGATGTCGATGGCGGTAAGGCGCCACAGCCCGGATTCGAGCGCGCGACCGGCCAGCGACGTTCCCAGGGGCCCCGGGAACATCGACGGGAAGATCGTCAGCACTGACGCCGTCCAGGTCATGTCGTTACTCGTCCTCATCCTTTGCATGGGGCCTCGCCTCGACTTCCGCCGGCGGCTCGACCACGATCCGCTCGCCGTCGATATCGACCTCGGGCACCACCTTCCGGGTGAAGGGCAGGAAAACGGTCTGGCCGTTCTCCCTCTCCACCTCGACCAGGTCCCCGGCGCCGAAATTCGGCACCGACTTGACCCGGCCCATCGCACTGCCGTCCCGCCTCTCCACCCGAAGCCCGACCAGATCGGCGGCATACCACTCGCCTTTCTTCGGCTTCGGCAGGCGGTCGCGCCCGACATAGAGCCTGAGCCCCTTGAGCGCTTCCGCCGCGTTGCGGTCCTCGACACCCGAAAGCCGGGCGATCAGCAGGCC
>VGEI01000239.1 GCA_016869415.1 Alphaproteobacteria bacterium | reverse complement strand
CAATGTGGCAGCGACGCACTTAGGTCGTGGCCAGGCGCAGCGCAGGCCGGCCGAATTCCCCGAGATCGGCCGCGCCGGCCGGTTCCACCCGGACAGCGCTTCGCGCGAGATCCTGAAGGTCCGGAAGGCCGCGATTGAGGCTCTATAACAACGGCTTGCCGGCCCAAGAGAGGGCGTGAGATAGCCGCCCGTCTGTGCTATCACCCCGCCTCCCATGCTCACGCTTACGGATCTCAGCTACCGCGTCGGCGGCCGCCTGCTGCTGGAAAAGGCCACGGCCCAGATTCCGGCCGGTCGGCGCGTCGGCCTGGTCGGGCGCAACGGCGCCGGCAAGTCCACGCTGCTCGGACTGATACTAGGCGAGCTGCACGCCGAGGGCGGCGAGATCGAGATGCCGCGGCGCTGGCGGGTGGGCGTGGTCGCCCAGGAGGCGCCTGGCGGCGGGATCACGCCGCTCGAGGCGGTGCTGGCGGCGGATGCCGAGCGCACCTCCCTGCTCGCCGAAGCCGAGACAACCGAGGATCTGCACCGCATCGCCGAGATCCACGACCGGCTGAACGATATCGACGCGCACGCCGCCCCGGCGCGGGCCGCGCAAATCCTCGCCGGCCTCGGCTTCGACGAACCGATGCAGAACCGGCCGTTGTCGAGCTACTCCGGCGGCTGGCGCATGCGCGTGGCGCTGGCTTCGGTGCTGTTCTCGCGGCCCGACCTGCTGCTGCTCGACGAGCCGACCAACCATCTCGACCTCGAGGCCGCCCTCTGGCTCGAATCCTATCTCAAGGTCTGGCCCAATGCCCTCGTGCTGGTCAGCCACGACCGCGACATCCTCAACTCCTGCGTTACCCACATCCTGCACCTCGACGACCGCAGGCTCACCCTCTACTCGGGCAACTACGATTTCTACGAACGGGTGCGCGAGGAGCAGCGCATGCAGCTGGCGGCCGAGGCGACGCGCGTCGCCCAGCAGCGCGAACACCTGCAGAAATTCGTCGACCGCTTCCGCGCCAAGGCCAGCAAGGCCCGCCAGGCACAGAGCAAGCTCAAGATGCTGCAGCGGCTCGCCCCCGTGGCCGTGCCGCGCGAGGACCCGTCGGTGGTCTTCAATTTCCCCGAGCCGCGCGAGCTGCGGCCGCCGCTGATCACGCTGGACGGCGCCGCCGCCGGCTACGAGCCGGGCAAGCCGATCCTCTCCGGCCTCAACCAGCGGCTCGACCCCGACGACCGCATTGCCCTGCTCGGCGCCAACGGCAACGGCAAGTCGACCCTGGCCAAGCTGATCGCCGGCCGTCTGCCGCCGAGTGCCGGCCGTGTGGCCCGCGCCCCCAAGGTGACCTGCGGCTTCTTCGCCCAGCACCAGATCGAAGACATGGACGCCGAGGCCACGCCTTTCATTGCCATGAGCCGTATCATGAAGGATGCCCGTCCCGAGCAGGTGCGGGCGCGCCTGGGCAGCTTCGGCTTCGCCCAGGAGAAGGCCAATGTGAAAATCGGCGACCTCTCGGGCGGCGAGCGGGCGCGGCTCAACTTCGCCTTCATCACCCACGACGCGCCATCGCTGCTCATCCTCGACGAGCCGACCAACCATCTCGACATCCAGGCCCGCGAGGCGCTGGTCGAGGCGCTCAACGAGTACAAGGGCGCCGTCATCCTGATCAGCCACGACCGCCACATGGTCGAGCTGACCGCCGACCGGCTCTGGCTGGTGGCCGAGGGCAAGGTCACGCCGTTCGACGACGACCTCGACGCCTACGAGCGCCTGACCCTGTCCGAACGCGCCCGCGGCGGCAACGGCAGGTCGCGCAAGAGCGAGCGGCGCGACGGCGCGCAGAAGCGAGAATCTCTCGGCCCTCTCAAGAAGCGCGCCCAGGAGGCCGAGGCCATGGTGACCCGGCTCAATGCCGAGAAGGCCTCGCTGGAGAAGGAGCTCGCCGCACCCGAGACCTACAGCGACAAGAAGAAAGCCGCCGAGCTGTCGCGCCGCCAGGGCGAGATCGCCAGCCGCCTCGCCGCCGCCGAGGACCGGTGGCTGGAGGCACAGGCGGCCCTCGACCGGGAAAGCGCCGCCTGACCCCATGCCCGACACCACCCCAGCGACGGCGAGTCTGACGCCGGCCGAGCGCCGCCGCACCTTCGCCATCATCTCGCACCCCGACGCCGGCAAGACCACGCTGACCGAGAAGCTGCTGCTCTTCGGCGGTGCCGTGCAGGAGGCCGGCGCGGTCAAGGCGCGCGGCGAGCGCCGGCGCGCCCGCTCGGACTGGATGGCCATCGAGCAGGCGCGCGGCATCTCGGTCACCGCCTCGGTGATGACCTTCGAGTACGACGAGCGCACCTTCAACCTGCTCGACACGCCGGGCCACCAGGATTTCAGCGAGGACACCTATCGCACGCTGACGGCCGTCGATTCGGCGGTCATGGTGATCGACGCCGCCAAGGGCATCGAGGCCCAGACGCGCAAGCTGTTCGAGGTCTGCCGCCTGCGCGACGTGCCGATCATCACCTTCGTCAACAAGCTGGACCGCGAGGCGCGCAGCCCCTTCGAGCTGATGGACGAGATCGAATCGACGCTGGCGCTCGACGTCACGCCGGTGACCTGGCCCATCGGCATGGGTGCCGACTTCAAGGGCTGCTACGACCTGCTGCGCGACCGCCTGCTGCTCTTCGATCCCGGCCGCGGCGACCGCGTCAGCGAGGCAGTCGAGTGCTCCGGTCTCGACGATCCGCGCCTCGCCGAGAAGCTGCCGGCAGCGGCGCTCGCCAGGCTCAAGGAGGAGGTCGAGCTGGTACGCGCCGCCTGCCCGGCCTTCGACCGCGAGGCCTATCGCGGGGGCCATCTGACGCCGATCTTCTTCGGCAGCGCGCTCAAGAATTTCGGCGTGCAGGAGCTGCTCGGCGGCCTCGCCGAATTCGCCCCGCCGCCGGTGTCGCAGCCGGCCAAGCCGCGGCCCGTGCAGCCTTCGGAGCCGAAGGTCGCGGCCTTCGTCTTCAAGATCCAGGCGAACATGGACCCCAACCACCGCGACCGCATCGCCTTCGTGCGCCTGTGCGCCGGCAGGTTCCGCCGCGGCATGAAGCTGCATCACGTGCGCACCGGCAAGGCGATAAGCGTCAACAACCCGGTCTTCTTCCTGGCGCGCGAGCGGGCGCTCGCCGACGAGGCCTGGCCGGGCGACATCATCGGCATTCCCAACCACGGCACCTTGCGCATCGGCGATACGCTGACCGAGGGCGAGAATCTGCGCTTCACCGGCATCCCGAGCTTCGCGCCCGAGATCCTGCGCCGGGTGCAGCTTGCCGACCCGATGCGGGTCAAGCACCTGCGCAAGGCGCTCGAGGATCTGGCCGAGGAGGGCGTGTCACAGCTCTTCAAGCCGATGATCGGCTCGCAGTGGATCGTCGGCGTGGTCGGCGAGCTGCAGCTCGAGGTTCTCGCCTCGCGCATCGCCAACGAATACGACGTCAAGGCCGGCTTCGAGCAGGCACCTTACGAATACGCTCGCTGGGTGCATTGCGACGACCCGGCCGAGCTCAAACGCTTCACCGAAGCCAACACCGGCTCCCTGGCCGAGGACCGCGACGGCGCACCGGTGTTCCTCGCCCGCAACAACTGGGAGCTCAACTACACCCAGGACAACTGGCCGAAGATCCGCTTCCTCAAGACCCGCGAGCAGCCGGAGTGAGGGAGCAGCACGCCTCTCCGAATCGAAAGACCGTCATGCCGGCGAAAGCCGGCATCCAGAGGCAGGTGCGTGCTGCGCGGCCTCTGGACCCCGGCCTGCGCCGGGGTGACGAGTGCGCTGTTGAGCGGATCGCACGCACATGATCCTCTCCGTCCTCGACCAGTCGCCGATCCGCGACGGCGGAACCCCCGCCCAAGCCATCCGTGAGACGATCGACCTAGCGCGCGCCGCCGAGCGGCTGGGCTATCACCGCTACTGGCTGGCCGAGCACCACAGCTCCGCCGGGCTCGCCGGCACCGCGCCGGAGGTGCTGATCGCCCGCGTCGCCGCCGAGACCGGCCAGATGCGCATCGGGTCCGGGGGCGTGATGCTCAGCCACTACAGCGCCCTCAAGGTGGCAGAGAATTTCCGCGTGCTCGAGGCGCTCTATCCCGGACGCATCGACCTCGGTATCGGCCGCGCCCCGGGCAGCGACCAGCGCACGGCCGGTGCGCTGCAGCACGGGCCGGGCGCCCTGGGTATCGAGTACTTCCCCCAGCAGATCGCCGACCTGATCGCCTGGCTCGGCGAGGGTCCGGCCTCGGGGCACCCCTTTGCCGGGGTGCGCGCCATGCCATCGGGCGAGAGCAGGCCTGACCTCTGGCTGCTCGGCTCGAGCGACCAAAGTGCCGCCTACGCCGCGCATTTTGGCTGCGCCTTCTCCTTTGCCCATTTCATCAACGATCGCGGCGGCCCGGAGGTCATGGCCGCCTACCGCGAGACCTTTCGCCCCTCGCCCTGGCTGGCGCAGCCGGCGGGGAGCATCGGTGTCTTCGTGCTCTGCGCCGAGACCGACGAGGAGGCCCAGCGCCTGGCCGCCAGCCGCGACCTCTGGCGCCTGCGGCTCGATCTCGGCGAGATCTCGCCCATCCCGCGCGTCGAGGAGGCGCTGGCCTACCCCTATAGCGAGCCGGAGCGCCGGCGGGTGGCCTTCAACCGCCGGCGTCAGGTGATCGGCGACCCGGCGACCGTCAAGGCCCGCCTGATCGAGCTTGCCGAGCTTTACGGCGTCGAGGAGCTTGTCATCGTCTCGATTTGCTACGATTTTAGCGCCCGGGTACGGTCATACGAATTGCTGGCGGAGGCCTTTGGCCTGACGCCGCGCAAGGCCGGATAGGCCAAGACCGGATAACGGGGGGAGTTCATGACAGCGCCGGAGGATCTCAGTCTGCGCACCATGGGGCCGGACGATCTGGCCCTGGCGCTCGACTGGGCAGCCGCCGAAGGCTGGAACCCGGGGATTCACGACGCACCCTGTTTTCTGGCGCCGGATCCCGACGGGTTCCTCGTCGGGGAGCGGAACGGCGAGCCGGTTAGCTGCGTTTCCATCGTCACCTATCCGGGCGACTTCGCGTTTCTCGGGTTCTATATCGTCAAGCAGGAGTTTCGCGGACGCGGCTACGGCTCCAAGACCTGGCAGGCCGCGCTCAAGCGGGCCAATGGCTGCATCATCGGCCTCGACGGTGTCGTTGCCCAGCAGGCCTACTATCAGAAATCCGGCTTCGTCCACGCCTGGAACAACATCCGCCACGGCGGCCAAGTGAGCGGAAACCTTCCCCGCGCGAACCGGCATGCCGGCACCATCCTGCCGTTGAGCGAAATCCCGGAAGCGGCGCTTGACGCCTATGACCGCAAGCATTTTCCGGCACCCCGCCCGGCCTTCCTCCGCCTATGGACGACCCGGCCAGGGACCTCGGCCATAGGCCTGCAGCGCGACGGCCAGCTCGCTGGCTACGGCGTCGTCCGCCCCTGCCGCGAGGGTTACAAGATCGGGCCGCTTTTCGCCGACGACGAATCGGCCGCGGAGGCTCTCCTGATCAAGCTGGCGGAGCAGGCCGTCGGCTCGATGCTCTATCTCGATACGCCCGAGACCAACATCACCGCCCAACGGCTGGCGGACAACCTCGACCTCAAGCCGGTGTTCGAGACGGCCCGCATGTATTCCGGCCCGGCGCCGATCATCAGCCAGCGCGGCGTCTTCGGCATCACCAGTTTCGAGCTCGGCTGATACCGACGGCCGTTGATTGCGACTTACTCCAACTCGACGCTTTGCGTCGAAACGCCCGTGCCAAGCCATTGCGTGCCGACCTCTCGTGACAGGCGAAAGGCAACCGCTTTCTCTCCTCTAAAGCACAGTTTATATAGATC
>VGEI01000238.1 GCA_016869415.1 Alphaproteobacteria bacterium | reverse complement strand
TGCCTTGGCGATGTCCTGGGCGTTTTCGTTGCGCCGCTTTTCCAGGGTTTCAAGAGCCTCGAGAATCACCTCCGGGTTCTTGAGCAGGTACTCGCGAACGATGCGCTCGATGGCCGGCACGTCCGGTGTCGCGGGCTGCGTCTGGGAAGAACCCGGGAGGGTAGTGCTCAGGGCAAGCATCAGGATGACGAGGGCGGGGAGGCGGGAGGCCACTGGCAGGCTCCAGGTTCGGTATCGGGGGATTGTCGGTGAGGGGAAGATCGGGTGCAAGCCGTCGCGCGATGACTAACGCGTGAGCGAGAGCTCCGCGACATAGCCCAACGGGTGCGCCGGGACGGTTGCCGGAGCCCGGCCGGGCAGCCCGCCGACGCCAAGAAAGACGATACGCACCCGCTCGAGACGGTCGCGGGGCCAGAAGCCGCCGTAGAGGCGGGCGATATCGAGCGCCTCCAGCTTCCACTCGCCGCTCTGGCCGAAGGCCGGCGGGCGCAGCTCCTGGCGGATCCCCTGTTCGCTGATGGCGACGAGGTGCTGTACCGCGTCTTCGCTACGTGGCTGTCCGGCGCCGCCGAAAACGATGTCGAAGCGCCGGTCGTAGGCCGGCATGCCGTCCGGGCCGCCGAACCAACGATCGGTGATCTGCGGGCTACGGGGGTGGCCGCCGTAAAAACCGACAGTGATCCGCAGGCCCCTGTCGAGCCCGTCGCCGGGGCCACCGGCGAAGAGCCCGGGCTCTAGGTACCAGGCCCAGTGGAGATAGGGCATGGAAAGAATCGGCACGTCGAGCCAGCGGCCGATCGCCGAGACCGCGCTCTGGTTGGCTGCCGCTGCATCGACACGCATGACCAGGCGGCCGTCGAGGTCGACCGGTACGAAGCGGTTGGCCGCACGCTGCGGCGAGCGCCACCAGGGAGGGCTCAGCCGGGCTGGATCGAAGCCCGGCTCCGGTCCCAGGACGATGGCCCGGCCGCCCACCGTGCTGAGGGCCGGCGGCGGCGGGTTCGCGCAGGCCGTCAGCGCAAGCACGGCGAGGAGAGCAAGCCCGCCGAGCTTACTTCTTTTCTTTGGGATCGTAGGCATTCTTGATGTCTTCGGCGCGCTGCCAGGCGGGTGAGTTGGGCGGCAGGGCTCTCTGCGCCCGTTCGGCGAAGGCCCGCGCCTCGCCGCGGCGGCCGCGCAGGCTCAGGTTCTCCGCCTGAGCGAGCTGCGCCATGCCGACCTGGTCGTTGCGGCCATAGGCCACGGCGAGCAGCCGCCAAGCCTCGGCGTAGTGCGGGTCCTGCTGGCGGGCCCGCTCGAGATTGGCGATGGCCGGCTGAAGAAGCTCGGGCTTGCCGCTCTCGACTTGGGCATGGCCAAGCGCGGTGCGGAGCAGCGGCTCGTTGGGCAGGCGCTCAACCGCTTGCATGTAGAGCGGGATCGCCTCGACAGGGCGTCCGGCTTCGAGGAGCATCTGCGCCTTGGCCTCCATGAAGTAGCCGTCGTCCGGGCGCTCGCGCAGCAGTTCATCCATCAGACCCAGAGCGCGCCCGTAGTCGGGGCGCCGCGAATAGGCGATGGCCCGTGCGTAGCGTGCCTCCAGACTTGGATCGTTCTCCTTGTAGGTGCTCAGGGCGCGCGCCGGCTCCATGTATCCCAGGAGCTTGGCCCGCATCCGGCGGTGCATCTCATCGATCCCGGCCGGGACCGGCGCGTCGGTGTGGCGCGCCTGGCTGACGAAATTGCGCACGAACTCGACCCGCTCTCGGGTAATCGGGTGGGTGCGCACATAGGGGTCTTGGCGGCTCACGGACATCAGTTCCTGGTCGGCCAGGATGTCGAGGAACTCCATCATTCCCCTCGCCGATTGGCCGGTTCGCTCGAGCAGATTGACACCCGCCTGGTCGGCAGCACTCTCCATCTCACGGCTGTAGCGCAGGATGCCACGCTCGGCGATCTGCATGCCGCCGCTCATCACCGCCATGCCCGCACCGGCGTTACCCGAGGCGACACCCGCCACCGCGCCGAGCACCATGGCGACGATTGCCTCGGCCATGGCGCCAGCCATGCCCTCGCGCATTCGGGCCAGATGGCCGCCCGAGATATGACCGGTCTCGTGTGCGATGACACCGATGACCTGGCCTGGGTGCCGGGCGCGGATCAGCAGACCCGTGTTCATGAACAGATTGAGGCCGTTGGCCACGAAGGCGTTGAGCGTCCTGTCGTTGACGAGGTGAACGCCGATCGCCGAGGGGTCGAGTCCGGCTGCCGCGAAAAGTGGCGTTGCATAGACGCGGATGGTATTTTCTATTTCCGCGTCGCGGATGAAACTGATGCGTGGCTGCTGCTGCGCGGCCGCCGGTGCGGACACGACCATCAGCGCGGCGAGCGCGCCGACAACCTGGGAGCCCCAGCTTCTTCGGATCATGCCTAAGATCAAGCCCCGGACCATGGCCGGTTCTCCCGTTTGCTCCATCATAAGTAAGCACCACGCCGCCCCCCGTCAATCGCGCCTCCTGGCACTGGCGGCTACGCTGCTGGTGCTCGTTGGCGGCTGCAGCGACCGGGACAAGGAGCAGGCCGGTGTTGTGGGCACGGTCCGCGGTTTCCTGGGCGGCGCGGTCGCCGACGAGCCGCGTGCGGCTCTCGTTGCCAAGGACATTCTCTCGGCGGGGGGCTCAGCGGCCGATGCCGCAGTCGCGCTCTACTTCACTTTGGGCGCAACTCTGCCCTCGACGGCCAGCCTCGGCGGCGGCGGCGTCTGTCTGGTCTACGATACGAAGCTCAATCGCACCGAGATGCTGGATTTCGCCTCGCGCGCCCCTGCGGGTGGTGGGCCGATCGGCCTGCCGATGGGCCCGCGGGGCATGTTCTTGCTGCACTCGCGGCACGGCAAGCTGCGCTGGGAGCAGCTCGTGGGTAACGCGGAGGCTATCGCCCGCTTCGGGCGTCCGGTTTCGCGCGCCCTCGCGGCCGACCTGCTGGCTGGCCAGGGTATCCTGCAGCGTGACCCGGAGCTGCGCCGCACCTTCCTCAAACCCGACGGCACGACCTACCGCGAGGGCGAGGTGCTGGTACAGCACGACCTCTCTACGCTGCTCTCGGCGATCCGCGCACGCGGATCGGGCGAGCTCTACAGCGGGCCCCTGGCGCAGCGCTTCGTCGAGAGCGCCGTGGCCCAAGGCGCAACCATCACCATAGAGGACATGCGCGCGGCCGTGGTGGCGTGGCGGCCCGCCGTGGCCGTGCGCCACGACGATATTGCGCTCCTTGTTACGTCGCCGCCTGCGGTAAGCGGGTTGGTCGAAGGGCAGATCTGGGGGGCCGCCGCGCCGCGCTGGCGACGGGCCAGTCCCGAGGAGCGGCCGCATCTCCTCGCGCAGGCGGGCCTGCGGGCCTGGCTCGATCGTTCGCGCTGGCTTGCGCCCGACATGACCACCGCAGTGGCACCGCCGGAGCTGGTCAATGACCGCTACCTCGCGACGTTGATGGCTTCCTATAGGGCCGATCAGCGCACGCCGTCGCCGCCGCGCGCACGCAGCGAGCCCATGCCTGATGACGCGGCGGCCTCGGGCTTCGTCACGGCGGACCGTGACGGCAATGCCGTGGCCTGCACGGTCTCGTCATACGGGCTGTTCGGCGCGGGTCGCATGGCAGCAGGCACCGGCGTCGTGTTGGCGCGCGCCCCCGATGGCGTCTCGGCGGGACCGCAATGGCTCGGACCCGTGATCGGCACCACGACGAGCGATCGTCGCCTGACCTTGCGCCCGGATGCCACGGGCCGGCAGCAGGTGCTCTTCGCCGCTGCCGCGTCGGGAGGCGCTCCGGCTGCCAGTGCGCTGGCCGGTGTTGCGCTACGGACGCTAGTCGAGCGGCGGACTCTCGAGGAGGCGATGGATGCGCGGCGTCTCCACTTCGAGGGGGCGCCCGCGGATACGGTGTTCGTCGAGGAAGGCGTGCAGCCGCGCCTGCCGGGATTGAGCGAGCGCGGCTATCAGGTCGTGCCCGTGCCGGTCATCGGCCGAGTGAACGCGTTCTGGTGCCCGGACGGGCTGGCTGACGAACCGGCCCGTTGCGAGTTTCGCCCCGATCGACGCGGTTTCGGGCTTTCGGCAGGCGGCTCTTAGAGCTTCCGTGGCGCTTAAGTCATCCAATCGCGGGCAGATCTCGCCGTTCATTGTCATGGACGTGATGCGGGCCGCCAATGCGCGGGACCTTGCAGCACGCACGCCGGGCGAGCGCTGCGTCCATCTTGAGGTCGGCCAGCCGGGCACGCCCGCACCCCGTGCGGTGCGCGACGCCGCGCGGCGCGCCCTCGACGATGATCGGCTCGGCTACACCGAAGCGCTGGGAATCCCGCCGCTGCGTGCGCGAATCGCCCGGTACTACCGCGAGACCCACGGGGTCGAGGTGGTGCCCGAGCGCATCGTCATCACGACCGGCTCGTCCGGTGCATTCCTTCTCTCGTTCCTGGCGGCCTTTGACGCGGGTGAGCGCGTGGCGCTCGCTGACCCCGGCTATCCGGCATACCGCAACATCCTGATGGCGCTCGGCCTCAATCCGGTCGGGCTCCCGGCCGAACGTGAGCACAAGTTCCAGCCCACGCCAGCACTGCTCGAAGAGAGGCTGGGTTCGGGCCGCAATCGCCTCGCCGGCCTGATCGTCGCCAGCCCGGCCAATCCGACCGGCAGCATGCTGTCGCGAGCCGATCTTCAGGCGCTGGTGGCATGGTGCGGGACCAATGGCGTGCGGCTGATCTCCGACGAGATCTATCACGGCATCTGCTTCACCGAGAAAGCGACTACGGCGCTCGAGTTCACGCAGGACGCGATCGTGGTCAACAGTTTCTCCAAGTACTATTCGATGACCGGCTGGCGCCTGGGCTGGATGGTGATACCCCCGGACCTCGCGCGCACGGTGGAGGTGCTGGCCCAGAACCTGTTTATCTCGCCGCCGACCCTGCCTCAGCTCGCGGCCGTCGCGGCGTTCGAGGCGACCGAGGAGCTCGATGCCAACGTGGCGCGCTACAGGCGCAACCGCGATCTGCTGCTCGCGCGCCTGCCACAGGCCGGCTTCGAGCGCTTCGCCTCGCCCGACGGCGCCTTCTATCTCTACGCCGACGTGGCGCATCTGACCAACGACAGCGAGGAGTTCTGCCGGCGCATGCTGGCCGAAGCCGGTGTCGCTGCGACACCGGGAACCGATTTCGATCCCGGCCGCGGCCGAGCCTATGTGCGCTTCTCCTTCGCCGGCACCGAGGCCGACATGGAAGAAGCCGCGCGCCGCCTCATCGCTTGGCGGAAATAGCTCGGCAGCCTCACCTGATAGATCTCTTTCTGGCGAGCACAGGGTATGGACGGCCGCTTTCGCTTCGCGAAAGCCGGGCCGCACGCTAGGAAAGAGGCGAGGCTCTCAGCTCGTCAGGCGTTTCCACCAGCCCTTGCGCGGCGGGCCCTTCGGCTCATCGGCCGGGGGCTCGTTGGCAGGCGGTGCAGGCTCGGCGGCGGCCGGAGCCGCTGCCACCGGCGCGGTCGCGGCCGGCGATTCGCTGCGCGGCATCGGATCGGGCGTCGCCGGGAAAGGTGAGGGCGGCGTCAGCGGTGCCGCCGGCGGCTCTTCCGGGAAACGCTCGTTACGCCGGTTCCACGGCCAGTCATGCGCGTCGCCCGGACCCTCGATCCGCGGCGCCGCGTCGGTTCGAGCTTGCGGGCGGAACGGCGATTCCTCAGGCAGGTCATGGCCGGGACCGACGATGGGAGGCCGTGCTGCGGGCTCGTGACGGGGTTCGCCCTGTGGCTGCCCGGCATGCGGTGCACCCTCGGGTGCTCCGCCTTCGTGACCACCCTCGCCGTGACGCCGGCGGCCGCCGCGCCGGCCGCGGCGCCGGCGCCG
>VGEI01000237.1 GCA_016869415.1 Alphaproteobacteria bacterium | reverse complement strand
ACGCTCATCGTCGGCAGCCCGGCCAAGGCTATCCGCGCGGTCGACGAGAAGACGATCAAGCATCTCGCCCAGGAAGCGTTGGGCTACGTGCGGCGCTGGCAGCGATACGCCGGGGGGTTGAAACCTCTTGGTTGAGGCGCCCCCAATACGCCTCAGGCTCCTGTCGACACTGGCTATTGCCGCGCCGATGCGTGAGCTTGGCCGGCGCTTTGAGGCAAGCACCAGTATCGCTCTCGATGCCGAGTATGGCCCGACCGTGCTGCTGGTAAAGCGCCTGGAAGCGGGGGCGCAGCCGGACGTCGTGGCCCTGACCAAGGAGAAGGTCGACCAGTATGCCGGCGAGGGTGCGATCGCGGCGGGGAGCGCCGTCGATCTTGTCCGTTCCTTCGTCGGCGTTGCCGTCAAGGCTGGATCGCACAAACCGGCCATTGCGACGACGGCGGAGTTCAAGCGCGCACTTCTCGATGCGCGGTCGATCGGTTATTCGCGGACTGGGGCCAGCGGCCTGTTTTTCGCCGAGCTACTCAAACGTCTGGGCATCGCGGACGCGGTCAATGCCAAGGCGACCGTGATCCCCGAAGGCTTCACCGCCGAGCTCGCTGCCTCGGGCAAGGTCGGTCTCGCCATCCAGCAGGTCAGCGAGTTGATGGCGGTACCCGGCGTAGAGATCGTCGGGCCGCTGCCGCGCGAGATCGAGCCGGGATCACTGTTTTCTGTCGGGATCTGGGCGGCATCGTCACGCCAGGCCGAGGCAGCACGGTTGATCGCCTTCCTCGCCTCGGCCGAGGCCGCCTCCGTTATCCGCCAGTTCGGCTTGGAGCCGCTTACCTGAAGAGATCTGCCTTCTTCTACGACTACGAGCAGGCGTTGACGACGTGACGAGAAAGACCGGCCGCTAGAGGAGCGTCCGGCTCGCTTCACGAATGATGTCCGCCACGACGCGGGTTGCCGTGGTCGGCCGGTCGGGCGTCCCGAAAGCGAGCAGGAAGGTCTGACGCAGGACAGGGCGTACGATCCTGCTCGCCGCCAGCGTGCCGGCTTTCAGCTCTCCGGCGATCACCGGCGCGAGGGTGGCCGTGTAGCCCCGTCCTTCGGCGACCAGGTGCTTGATCACGTGTATCGAGTTCGCCTCCAGCACTATGCGCGGAGTCCGCCCGACACGGCGTGCTGCCTCCTCGATCAATACCCGCCCAGCATTCGGTAAGGTGGCGATGATCAGGGGCAGGTCGAGCAGCGAGGCGAAGGCGACGGTCGCCCTTCGCGTGGCGCGGTCGCCGGGTGCGGATACGAGATGCAGCTCCGGCTCGAACAGCAGCGGGCCCGGCATGCGCCTTCCGTTTGGCAGGCGCGTCACCACCCCGAGGTCGGCACGGCCCTCGCGCAGCCATTCCTCGACTTGGCCCATCACCCCCTCCTGAATCTGCAGGCGGATGCCAGGGTAATCTCGGCTGACCCGGGCATGGATACGGCCAGCCAGCGGCCAGGCGATCGAGGGCTGCAGCGCGACGCGCACGAGGCCGCGCGGCTGGCGTAGCGTCTCATTGATCAGCTCGGGCAGTGTGTCAGCCTCGCGGGCTAGTGCCTCCGCCCGGGGGGCGAGCAGCCGCCCCGCCTCAGTCAGGCGCGCGCCGCGACCGGTGCGCTCGAAGAGGGGGCAGCGCAGCTCCTGCTCTAACGCCAGGATTCGTTTGCTCACAGCCGACTGTGTCGTACCGAGCAGCAGCGCGGCGCGAGAAAAGCTGCCGGCGGCGGCGACGCTGACAAAGAGCCGAAGCTGGTCGAGGTCCATTCTGATATTCCATCATGGAATATCTCCTATGGCCAGTATTCGTCTACCGGCAGAGCCGATGGGGCGCGTACCATTGTCTCAAACGGGACTGGGGCGTCCCAGGCGAGGGGAGGAAATCATGGTCAGGTTCTTGATAGCGCGACTGTCAGTAACATTCTCTCTGACACTCGTGCTCGCCGGGTTGGTCGTGCTGCCGCCCGCGCCTGTGCAGGCGCAGGCTTATCCCAACCGGCCGATCAAGATGATCGTGCCGCATGCCCCCGGCGGAGTGACCGACGTCGTAACCCGCATCATGGTGCAGCCGCTCTCCGAGGCTCTGGGCCAGAGCGTGGTGGTCGAGAACCGGCCCGGCGCTGCCGGCCTGGTCGGTACCGAGGTCGCGGCCAAGGCGCCCGCCGACGGCTATACGCTGCTCCAGTTCGTCGACACCAACACCATCTTCCCTTCGGTACAAAAGCAGATCGGCCACGACCCGGCTGGCAGCTTCGCGCCGATTACCCTGCTGGTCCGCGGCTCGCATGTCCTCATCGCCAACCCGGCGGTGCCGGCAAACAACCTGCAGGAGCTCATCGCTTACGCCAAGAGCAAGCCGGGCGAAGTTGCCTTTGCCTCTCCAGGCGTGGGTAGCCCGCAGCACCTCGCGGCTGAAATCCTGCAGACTTCGACCGGCATCAAGCTCATTCACGTGCCGTTCAAGGGCGGCGGGCAGGCGATCGGCGATGTGGTCGGCGGCCATGTGCCGCTCGGCCTCCTCGGCATGGCGCCGACGCTGCCGTTCGTGCGCGACGGCAAGTTGAAGGTCATCGCTGTCACCGGCGCCAACCGTTCGCCGCTGCTGCCTAACATTCCGACGGTCGCCGAATCCGGCGTTCCGGGCTTCCAGACCATCCAGTGGCAAGGCGTCGTGGCACCGGCGGGCACGCCCGAAGCCATCATCGCCCGTCTTCATGCGGAGACGGTGAAGGTGATGAACTCGCCGACGGTGGTCGAGCGCCTCAAAGGCGTGGGGATGGAAGTGGCTACCAACACGCCAGCCGAGTTCCGCGCCATGATCGCCGACGAGCTCAAGCGCTGGCCGGGCGTGGTCCAGAAGGCCGGTATCGAGCCGGAATGAGAGCAACAAGACTCTCGATCACTCGCCCCCTCTTGCCTTGAAGCCGTCTCCGCCCTCGGGCGGGAACGGAGCTGGAGCACCATGACCCGCAGGCCCAACATCCTGTTCATCACGTCTGATCAGCAACGCGCCGATTGCTATGGCTTTGAGGGGCGCAAGGTGAAGACGCCGCATCTCGACGAGCTGGCGAGCGGGGGCACGCGCTTCAGCGCCTGCATCACGCCGAATCTGGTGTGCCAGCCGTCACGGTCCTCGATCCTCACCGGCCTGCTGCCGCTGACCCATGGTGTGAGCGACAACGGCATCGACCTGCCGCCAGCGATTGGTGAGCAGGGCTATTCCTCGGCGTTGGGCAGCAGGGGCTATCGGACGGCGCTGATCGGCAAGGCGCATTTCAATACTTCCCACACCTTCGCGCCCACCGGTACGCCGGAGTGCCGGGAGAGCTCGGCCAATTTCGCGGATGACTGGAACGGACCGTACATGGGCTACGAGCATGTCGAGCTCATGCTTGAGGGTCATAACCATTTCCCGCCGATGAAGCCGCCGCGCGGGCACCACTATGAGCGCTGGTATCATGCCGACGGGCGCGGTGAGGAGCGTACGGCACTCTATAACAAGCAGCTGCCGCCGTTGACCGACGCTTGCCAGACATGGAACTCGGCCCTGCCCGTCGCCTGGCACAACTCGACCTGGATTGGCGATCGCACGATCGAATACATGCGCCGGCACCGGGATGAGCCGTTCTGCGTTTGGGCCTCGTTCCCCGATCCGCATCACCCCTTCGATGCGCCGGAGCCCTGGTGCTATATGCACCATCCCGAAGAAGTCGATCTGCCGGCGCACCGCACGCTCGACCTCGACCGGCGGCCATGGTGGCACCGCGCCAGCCTGGAGGGGCGGCCACAGATGAAAAGCGAGGAACTGCGCGGCTTTCGGGAGAAATTCTCTCGCACGCCCGTGCAGAATGATGCCCAGCTTCGCCGTCTGATCGCCAACTACTACGGGATGATCTCACTGATCGACCACCAGGTCGGGCGCATGCGTCTGGCGCTGCGCGATCTCGGCCTTGCTGACAATACCATCGTTGTCTACTCGACCGACCATGGCGACTGGCTCGGCGAGCATGGTCTCCTCCTCAAAGGGCCGATGGCCTACGAGGGCCTCCTGCGTGTCGGTCTGCTCTTTGCAGGGCCGGGTGTGCCCGCCGGACGAGTGATCGATGACCCGGTCTCGACCCTCGACCTGCCGGCTACGTTTTGCGACTACGCCGGGACGACGTTGCCGGCTGAGGCGCACAGCTGCAGTCTGCGGCCGATGATCGAACAGCGTGACAATCGTGGCCGTGACTTCGCCTACAGCGAGTGGAACCTGCGCGCCTCGCGCTCCGGCGTTGACCTCAACCTGCGCACCGTGCGTACACGCAGTCACAAGCTGACGCTGGAACTCGTGTCGGGTGCCGGGGAACTCTACGATCTGGCGAATGACCCGCAGGAAATGGACAACCGGTTCGATGACAGCGGGCTCAGGGCGGTGCAGGGGGAACTCACCGACATGATCCAAAGCCGCCCCGACGATGCGCTCAACCCTCCGCTGACGCAGATCGGCATGGCCTAACACCTGGCTCGCGCCGGGCGCTTCGAGCGATCTCTGCGTCTTTGCGGCGTGTCAGGCAGCGGAAGTCGCGACGAGGGTCGGCTTGAAGGGGAGGACGCGGTTCCGGCCAGTCGCCTTGGCGTTGTAGAGCGCCTGATCGGCGGTGTTTATGACGCTGTCGATCGTCTCACCGCTCTCGCCGCGCAGATCGCCGAACGAAGCGACCCCGAGGCTGGCTGTTACGCTCCGCGTCTCACCGTCGTGATCGAGTCGGATGTCGGCGATGGCCAACCGTAGGCGTTCTGCCGCCTGGATGGCGCCGGCGAGATCGGTCTCGGCGAAGGCGACGATGAACTCCTCGCCGCCGTAGCGGCCGAACAGATCCTCCGAGCGCAGCGCTGCCGATACGGCTCCGGCAACGGCGACCAGAAACCGGTCACCCATCGCGTGGCCCATCGTGTCGTTGACGCGCTTGAAATGGTCGACATCGATCATCGCCAGAGAGAGCTGCCGACCGTGACGCCGGGCCCGCGCCACCTCGCGCTCGAGCAGTTCGCGGAAAGCCCGTCGATTGAGCACGCCGGTCAGCGGGTCGATGCGGGCTCGACGTTCAAGCTCAGCCTGCAGGCGGTTGCGTTCGATCAACCCGTCCTTGAACACCTGTACTGCCTGGGCCATGTCGCCGATCTCGTCCCGGCGCTCGGTCCCGCCGACGTCGACGGCCAGGTCACCGGCAGTCAGATGGTTCATGAGCCGCGTGAGGCCGCGGACAGGTCGCGCGATCGACGCGACCAGGAAGAGTCCGGCCGCGCCGGCAAGCAGGACCGCGAGGCCGATAGCGCCGTAGATCCAGCCGCGAGCCGAGTGGTAGGCCATCTCGCCGGCCCGGAAATTCCGCTCACCCTCGCGCATCTGCAGGTCAATCAGCTGGACCAGGATGTCGCGCCAATCGGCATAGGCTCGGCGCATGTCGCCGGTGTAGAAGGCGAAGATCGCGTCGGGATGGTGGCGGGCGGCGATCATGCCGCGCAGCGTTCCGTCGAGCGCCATGTAGGAATCCCAGCCGGCCGCAATGCGGTCTGCTTGGGCCCGGACCTCGGGGCTCAGGGTCTCCCGCCGGTAGCGGGCCTAGGCCTTCTGCGCGTCGCCGGCGATCTTGCTCATCAATTGGAGCTCGGCGGCGGCGATCTCGGACGGGGCGGTGATCACCACCGCCTCCATCTGCCGCACGCGCATGGTCTGGAAGGCATAGTCCCCCAGAGCGCGTGACGCAGGGAACCAGTTGTCGCGCACGTCGGCGGCGCGATCTTGCACAAGGTCGAGCCGCTGCACGGCGAAGAGGCCAAGCCCCAGCGTGACGCTCAGGACCAGCCCGAAGGCCAGGGCAACTTTGCTGCGGATCGTCAGATT
>VGEI01000236.1 GCA_016869415.1 Alphaproteobacteria bacterium | reverse complement strand
GCGTGGCGACGCTGTCGCCGTTGGGCTGGCCCGGCACGGTGAATACCGCGCCGCTCTGATTGCTCTTGGGACGGTTTTCCGTCGCCGGTGTGCGGGGGGAAGGTGCACCAACGCCCGGAATGATGGGATTGGTCATCGCAAGTGGGTCCTTTCGGGTCCGTATTCTGTCGGTTTTTCCGGTCCGTTCTGGCCGGGCAGCGCAAATGTTAACCTTAACCGTGCCAAGTATGAGTAATCCTAGTACAAATCCGGCTGCACTGCAAATATCGCGCGTTTTTCATGTCTCCTCACAGCCCCGGCCCGGTCGGTATTACCGATAACCCCTTGCGCGGTATCGCTTATGCGGTCGTGGCCATCATTCTGTATTCGTTCCTCGACGGCACAGCCAAGTATCTGGTGACCGTCGCGCCGATTCTCCAGATCGTCGCCATCCGCAGCGTCTTCGTCCTGATTGCCTTGTCACCGGCTGTCGTGCGGGCCGGCGGGCTGCCGGCGCTGGCCACGGCGCGACCCTGGCCGCATCTGGCGCGTATCGCGACGTCGTTTTTTGCCATCCTGATGTTCTTCGAGTCCCTGCGCCACCTGCCGCTCGCCACCTGTATCGCCATCAGCTTCGCCGCACCCCTGTTCATGACCGCCGCCTCGGTCGTGCTGCTGCGCGAGCGGGTGGGCCTGCATCGCTGGGCGGCGGTCGGCGTCGGCTTCGTCGGCGTCCTGATCATCGCCCGGCCGGATGGCGAGGGCCTCTACTCCTGGCCGGCGCTGCTGGTCATCGCCTCGAGCCTGTTCTTCGCGCTGTCGCAGATCACCGTGCGCTGGCTGGCGGCCACGGAAACCGATCTGCGCATCCTCGTCTCGCAGAATTTCGGCCTGCTGGTGCTGAGCGGCATCGCTCTTCCGTTCGTCTGGCAGCCCGTTCCGTGGAGCACGGTGGCTGGCATCGCCGCCATGGCCGTCCTGCTGATCCTCGGTCAGCTGTTCACGGTGAAGGCCTTCCGTGCCGCTCCGGTCGGCGTGGTAGCCCCGTTCCAGTATACGGAGCTGCTCTGGGCCACGCTGATCGGTGCCGCACTCGGCGATCCCTGGCCGGAGCTCCATGTCTGGATCGGTGCCGTGATCGTGGTCGCCAGCGGCCTCTACGTCCTCTGGCGCGAGACGCTGGCACGGCGGCAGACAGCCCCACTCCCCTGAAAAGCGGTCCGCCGATACCGATTGCGGCGATCCATGGGGGGCGATAACGTCGCGCTTTGCCTCTCCGGAGACACTTGGATGGCTCTGCCGCTTGCCAATAGTCGTGTCGCTCCTGCCGCACGTGATGCCGCGATCGCCGAGCTCAGGACATTGCTCGGCGAGCGGCTGTCGACTGCCACGGCGGTGCGCGAGCAGCACGGCCGTGACGAGTCCTATCATCCCTCGGCACCACCGGATGCCGTGGCCTTCGCGCGCACCACCGAGGAGGTCAGCGCCATCGTCAAGATCTGCGCGCGGTACAAGTTGCCGGTCATTCCCTACGGCACGGGCACCTCGCTCGAGGGTCATGTCGCGGCCCTGAGCGGCGGCATCTCCATCGACCTGATGCAGATGAACCAGGTGCTGCAGGTCAACGCCGAGGATCTCGACTGCGCAGTCCAGCCGGGGGTCACGCGCAAGCAGCTCAACGAATACCTGCGCGACACCGGCTTGTTCTTCCCCATCGATCCCGGGGCCAACGCCTCGATCGGGGGCATGGCAGCGACCCGCGCGTCGGGCACCAACGCAGTGCGCTACGGAACGATGCGCGAGAACGTGCTGGCCCTGACGGTGGTGCTGGCGGATGGCCGCGTCATCCGCACCTCGAAACGGGCCCGTAAGTCCTCGGCGGGCTACGACCTCACGCGACTGTTCGTCGGCTCGGAAGGGACGCTCGGCATCATCACCGAGATCACGCTCCGTCTCTACGGCATCCCGGCGGCGCTGTCCTCGGCGACCTGCTCGTTTCCCTCGGTCAAGGACGCGGTCGACACCGTCATCCAGACCATTCAGTCGGGCATCCCGGTGGCGCGTATCGAGCTTGCCGATGCCGTGCAGATGGACGCCATCAACAGGCATTCGAAGCTCAACCAGCCTGTCGCGCCGACGCTGTGGCTGGAGTTCCACGGCACCGAGGCCGGTGTTGCCGAGCAGGCCGAGATGGTGCAGGTCATCGCCGCGGAGCATGGCGGCGCGAACTTCGCCTGGACGACCAACCCCGAGGACCGCAAGAAGCTCTGGCAGGCCCGCCACGACGCAGCCTACGCCAACAAGGCATTACGCGTTGGCGCGCAGGTCTGGGCCACCGACGTCTGCGTGCCGATCTCTCGGCTTGCCGAATGCATTGTCGAGACCCAGAAAGACATCGAGCAGTCCTTCCTGCCTGCGCCGATCGTCGGGCATGTCGGCGACGGCAATTTCCATCTGACACTGGTGTTGAAACCGGAGGACCCCAAGGAGGTCGCCGAGGCCGAGCGGCTCAACGACCGTCTGGTCAAGCGGGCTCTGGCCATGGAGGGTACGTGCACCGGCGAGCACGGTGTGGGCTACGGCAAGCTCGACTTCCTGATCGCCGAGCACGGCGAAGCGGTCAGCGTCATGCGCGCGATCAAGCAGGCGCTCGATCCCGACAATATCCTCAATCCCGGAAAGATCGTCCGCGTCTGAGATGCGGGACGGGAGTGTCTAGCGAGGCCGTGCGGTCACTGAAACGGTGAGCGCAGGAGCAGGGATTGGCTTGGCCGGCGCGGTCGCCAGCGCCACAACCATGCGAGCGGCGGCAACGCCGAGGCAATGGTAGCTACGGTCGGTCAGGTGCAACCCGTCGGAATTGATCATCTCCTCCGGGGTCATCTGTCCGCTGTCGAGCCAGTGCTTCATCATCTCATAGCGGCGCAGCACCGGCGTGCCATTGACCGCGCCGATGGTGGCAAGGTTATGCAGGTAGGTGGTCTTGTTGCGCACTTTCTCGAAGCGCGGCGAGAACTGGGGCGTCATCAGCAGGACGTCGATGCCGGCCTCTCGCGCACGGTCGAGGCCCCAGTCAACTTCGGCGACGAAGCGTTCGATGTCGCCGTCGTGTAGCGCACTGTTGGTGCCGGTCTGCCAGATCAGCAGGTCGGGCTTCTCGGCAATCACGTCACGCTCGAAACGCCCCACCATCTGTTGCGATTGCTCGCCGGACACGCCCTTGTTGACGACTGTGATCCGGTTCCTCGGCCACAGACGCTGCAGCTCGGCCTGGAACTGGCTGGGATAACTTGCGGCGGTTGACGATGCCCCGACACCCTCCGTCGACGAGGAGCCGAGGGCGACGACCTTGACCGGCTCGCCCAAGGCAAGCCTGGCGGCCACATGCGGCAGCGGATAGGGGCTGCGCAAGAGGTTCGCCGGTACCGCACAGCTCTTGCTGTCGTCGGCGTGAACGGGGTTGGAGAAAAGCGAAAGAACGGCAGCGATCGCCAGCGCCACGGCAGCGACCGTGGCGCGACTCCGATGATCCTGCGTTGCTCCGTCCATCGCCCAGCAACTTATCTCTAAGAAATTACTGAATGTTTAGCGTAGTCGTCAGGATAACAAGCAATTTATAGCAAATCGAAGGTCGGGTCTTCACGCGGGATTTGCAAGCCTATTTCAGGGCCTTGGCAATGGTGCGCGCAAGCAGCCGGCCCAGGCAGTCATAGATCTGGTCGGCGATCTTGCGGGCTTCGGCTGTCGGCTTGTCGGTAAAGCTGAAGCGGTCCTCGTCGACCCAGGTGCGCATGACCAGATAGCGTGGGAAGAGCACCAGATCGCGCATGCCGGCGACCTGACCTATGGCGTCTACGTAGGGCTGGAAGTTGATGATCCGAGCGGTGCTGCGCGAATACTGTGTATCCATGAGCAGGACGTCGATGCCTGCCTCACCCATCTTGTCGACCCCCGTTAGCAGGGCGCTGACAAGGTCGTCGACCTCGGCCCCACGTACCGCCTCAGCCGTGCCGGTCTCCCAGACGACCAGTGCGGGGCGCTCACTCAGCACGTCGCTGGTCAGGCGATCCAGCATCTGGCGGGCCGACTGGCGCGACATGCCCTTGTTGACCACCTGGATAGCGGCAAAGGGCAAGTGGGCTTTCAGGGCGGCCTCCAGCCGTGCCGGATAGGCGGCGTCGGGGCCGCTCGCGCCCATACCCAACGTGCTGGACGAACCCAGGGCCACGATCTTCAGCCGGCGCTCCGTGCGCAGCTGGCGGGTGCTGTTCGCAAGCGGCGAGGAGTCGGCCAAGAACTCATCCGGCACCTGGCAGAGCGTTGGCAACGGAATGGGCTGTCGCGGCGTCTGCGCCAGGAGCGGCAGCGGCATGATGAGCGTGGCGAGCACGGCCGCAGCCATCGCCCGCGCGCGACAGTAGGTGATCATTACTCCCCCCCTTGCGGCGCCGTCTGCGGCAACCGCCTCGATATTGCAGCGGCGTTGCCGGCTGGCCGGGCGCGCTGTTTGGCCCACGTCAGGAAATACGCCGTGCCGAACATGATCAGGATGCCCGCTGCCGACACCGCGACATGCATCGGGATCGCTTGGCTGATCTCCACCAATACGAAGTGGCCGAGGAACGACAGGAAGATCCCGAGACAGAAAATGTTGAGAGAATGCTGACCACAGCGGGTCAGGGGCTCCGCGAATGCCGAGCGGAACAACGGGTGATCCTTGCGCAGCACGCTGACCGTGACATGCGCCAGGGCCAGGAAATTCAGCAAGCGTAGCGGCCCCAGCGTGATCTTGTCGCCGATCAGCCAGACGAACTGCACAGCCCAGGCCGGCACGGCATCAAAGAAGCTGGCAATGGTCATCGCGGTTCGCGCGACGGTGCAAACCGCGAGGAATCCGGCCGATAGCCAGATCAGCCCCGGCCATTCGCGCAAGCGCCGCCGTCCGTCGCCGTCGGTAAGGGCCAGGGCGGCGCCAATCAGGAAGAGGATCTGCCAACCGAAGGGGTTGAAGTACCAGACGCCCTCAGGATAGGTGCGCAGGTTGAAACGGAAAACCGCTGCCGCCAGATAGACACCAGCCGAAACGGCCAGGACCGACAGAGGCCAGCGCCGCAGCGCCGGCAGAATGAAGGCGAAAGCGAGTAACAGGACGATATAGAGCGGCAGGATATTGAGGAAATGCGGCTGAAAGCGTAGCGCCAGTGCCTGTAGGATGGCGATGTGCGGCTCCTGCAGGAAATCCCAGACCTTCATCTCGTCGAGGAACATCGGGTTGTCGAACTTCGCAGCGGTGTAGGACACCTGCGCCACGAAGACCACGAACAGGAAGATGTGGGCGACGTAGAGGGTCCAACAGCGCTTCAACACCTGGGCGACGGCGAAGGTAGTCCCCTGCTGCGCCAGGATGGCGCCGAAGACCAGCGCCGCGGTATAGCCCGAAAGGAAAACGAAGACCTCCGCCGCGTCGGAAAAGACAATATTAGCCAGAGTGAAATAGCCGACGAGATTGTCGGGAATGTGATCGACGAAAATGAAGATCAGCGCCAGACCGCGGAAGAAATCGAGGCGCAGGTCGCGGCTGGTTGCTGCCATGGTTGGCTCTAGTCCGCTGCGGTCGATCGCCGCGCCAGGGCGGCGAGAAGACCCGCGGCGTACAGATCGACATCCTTGTAGGTGCCGGGTTCCATCTCGCCTACCTGCCGGTACACATCGGCCACCGCCTCGAACAAGTCGTACGAGAAGCCGGCGGCGGCGAAGGTCTTGCCGATCTCTTCCATCTCGGCGATCCAGCGATAGGCCTTGGGCGGAACTTTCGGCAACCCCTTGTCGACTTCGTCGAGGATCCGGGGGCGGCTGGCGGCCAGCTCGGCGCGCAGCGGGTCTGCTACGCCCAGCTGCCGGGCGGCCGTGAACGCCTGGCTGGCAATAGCCATCAGGCCCTTGGTCGGCGCGGCGTA
>VGEI01000235.1 GCA_016869415.1 Alphaproteobacteria bacterium | reverse complement strand
CATCGCCATGGAGGTTCACCTGATCGCGCCCATCGCCATGGACGAGGGCCTGCGCTTCGCCATCCGCGAGGGCGGCAGAACCGTCGGCGCAGGCGTCGTCGCCAAAATCATACAGTAATCGCGCAGCAGCGGGCCCACGCGGCCAAGGATCAGAGTCATGGAACATCAAGGCATCCGCATCCGGCTGAAGGCGTTCGATCATCGCGTCCTCGACCAGTCGACGAGCGAGATCGTGAACACCGCCAAGCGGACCGGCGCGCAGGTGCGTGGACCCATCCCGCTGCCGACCGAGCTCGAAAAGTTCACGGTCAACCGCAGCCCGCACATCGACAAGACGAGCCGCGAGCAGTTCGAGATCCGCACGCATCGCCGGCTTCTCGACATCGTGGATCCCACGCCCCAGACGGTGGACGCGCTGATGAAGCTCGACCTCGCCGCCGGCGTGGACGTTGAGATCAAGCTCGGGCCGGCATAAGGGGCCTGGAACGGAAAATCGCCATGCGTACCGGTGTGATTGCACAGAAAGTCGGCATGACCCGCCTGTTCACGGAGGAGGGCAACCATGTGCCCGTCACCGTGCTCAAGCTCGATCAGTGCCAGGTTGTGGCCGTCCGCACGGCCGAGAAGGACGGTTACAGCGCCGTCCAGCTCGGCATCGGCAAGGCCAAGGTCAAGAACGTCAGCAAGGCGCAGCGCGGCCATTTCGCCAAGGCGAAGGTCGAGCCCAAGCGCAAGCTCAACGAGTTCCGCGTCGCCAAGGACGCCGTTCTCGAGGTGGGCGCCGAGATCACGGCCGCGCATTTCGTCACCGGCCAGTTCGTCGACGTCTCGGGCGTCACCTCCGGCAAGGGTTTCCAGGGTGTCATGAAGCGCTGGAACTTCGCCGGCCTCGAGGCCTCGCACGGCGTGTCGATCAGCCACCGCAGCCACGGCTCGACCGGCCAGCGCCAGGACCCCGGCCGCACCTTCCAGAACAAGAAGATGGCCGGCCACATGGGCGTCGACCGCATCACCACCCAGAACCTCAAGGTCGTGGGCACCGACGTCGACAAGGGCCTGATCCTCATCGCCGGCGCCGTCCCCGGCTCGGCGGGCGGCTATGTGCGCGTCACCGACGCGGTTAAGCGCAAGCGCCCCAAGGAGGCACCGTACCCGGCCGCCCTGCGCGCCGCCGCGGCCGCGCCGGCCAAGGAATAAGCCATGAAGCTCTCGGTCAAGACGCTCGACAACAAGGATGCCGGCTCGATCGACGTCAGCGATGACGTATTCGGCCTGCCGGCCCGTCCCGACATCCTCGCCCGCATGGTGCGCTGGCAGCTCGCCAAGCGCCGCGCCGGCACGCACGACACCAAGGAGATCGGCGAGATCTCCGGCGGCGGCAAGAAGCCGCGTCCGCAGAAGGGCTCCGGCCGTTCGCGCCAGGGTTCGACGCGCAGCCCGCAATGGCGCGGCGGTGCGGTGATCTTCGGGCCGACGCCGCGCAGCCACGCGCACGACCTGCCTAAGAAGGTGCGCAAGCTCGCGCTCAAGACCGCCCTCTCCGCCAAGCAGGCCGAGGGCAAGCTGATCGTCCTCGACGGCGTCAAGCTGGAGAAGCCGAAGACGGCCGAGCTGGCCAAGCGCTTCGCCAAGCTGGGCCTGTCGTCGGTGCTGATCATCGATGGTGCGGCGGTCGACGCCGAGTTCGCCCGCGCGGCGCGCAACCTGCCGCATGTCGACGTGCTGCCGCAGATCGGCGCCAACGTCTACGACATCCTGCGCCGCGACACGCTGGTCCTGACCAAGGACGCAGTACAGCATCTGGAGGCGCGCCTGAAATGAGCGACGCGAAGCAGACCAAGAAACCGGCTTACGCCAAGGAAGAGCTCTACGGCGTGATCCTCTCGCCGGTGATCACCGAGAAGGCGACGCGCGGCTCCGAGCACAACCAGGTGACCTTCCGGGTCCGCCCGGACGCGGCCAAGCCCCTGATCAAGGCGGCGGTCGAGAGCCTGTTCAACGTCAAGGTTTCGGGCGTCAACACGATCAAGGGCTGGGGCAAGAGCAAACGCTTCCGCGGCACGCTCGGCCGGCGCTCGGACTTCAAGAAGGCCATCGTGACCCTCGCCGAGGGCCACTCCATCGACGTGACCACCGGTATCTGAGCGGGCACCTTCCATGGCACTCAAAACCTTCAAGCCGGTCACCCCGGGCCTCCGCCAGGTGGTTCTCATCGACCGGCGCGAGCTCTACAAGGGCGGGCCGATCAAGAACCTGACCGAGGGTCTGAAGTCGACCGGCGGTCGCAACAACCATGGCCACATCACCACGCGCCATCACGGCGGCGGCCATCGCCGGCGCTACCGGGTCGTCGATTTCAAGCGCAGGAAATTCGATGTCGCCGGCACGGTCGAGCGCATCGAGTACGATCCGAACCGCACCTCGTTCATCGCCCTGATCAAGTACGCCGATGGCGAGCTGAGCTACATCATCGCCCCGCAGCGCCTGGCGGTCGGCGACAGCGTGGTCTCGGGCGAGCGCGTCGACATCAAGCCGGGCAACGCCCTGCCGATGCGCAACATTCCGGTCGGCACCGTCATTCACAACGTCGAGCTGAAGCCCGGCAGCGGCGGCAAGATCGCCCGCTCGGCCGGGACCTTCGTTCAGCTCGTCGGCAAGGACCAGGGCTACGCCCTGCTGCGCCTGTCCTCGGGCGAGACGCGCCGCGTGCCGGGCGAGTGCCTGGCGACCATCGGCGCCGTGTCGAACCCCGACCAGCAGAACGTCAAGATCGGCAAGGCCGGCCGCAACCGCTGGATGGGCTGGCGCCCGTCGGTGCGCGGCACGGCGATGAACCCGATCGATCACCCGCACGGCGGCGGCGAGGGCCGCACCAAGGGCGGCCGTCACCCGGTGACCCCGTGGGGCCAGCCGACCAAGGGCTACAAGACGCGTCACAACAAGAAGACGGATCGACTCATCATCCGTCGCCGCAACGCGAAGTAACGGAGGCCACAGGTGGCTCGCTCAGTCTGGAAGGGTCCGTTTGTCGACGGCTACCTCCTCAAGAAAGCGGAGAAGTCGCGGAGCTCCGGCCGCAACGAGATCATCAAGATCTGGTCGCGCCGCTCCACGATCCTGCCGCAGTTCGTCGGCCTGACCTTTGGCGTCTACAACGGCCATAAGTTCCTGCCGGTGCTGGTGAACGAGAACATGGTCGGCCACAAGTTCGGCGAGTTCTCGCCGACCCGCGTGTTCCACGGCCACTCGGCCGCCGACAAGACGGCCAAGAGGGACGAATGAGCAAGCCCCACAAGCCGCGGCGCCGCGCCGACAACGAGGCCCAGGCCATCGCCCGTGCGATTCGCACGAGCCCGCGCAAGCTCAACCTGGTGGCGGAGCTGATTCGCGGCATGGACGCCTCGAAGGCGCTCGCCGAGCTCACCTTCTCCAAGCGCCGCATCGCGGTGACGGTGAAGAAGGTGCTGCAGGCCGCCATCGCCAACGCCGAGAACAACCACCAGCTCGACGTCGACCGGCTCTATGTGGCCGAGGCGCATGTCGGCAAGTCGTTCATGATGCGCCGCTTCCACGCCCGCGGCCGCGGCCGCTCGGCGGGCATTGTCAAGCCGTTCAGCCACCTGACCGTCATCGTGCGCGAGCGCGAGGCGGCAAAAACCGCAGAAAAGAGCGCCTAACCATGGGTCAGAAAGTCAACCCGATCGGTCTTCGCGTCGGTATCAACCGGACGTGGGATTCGCGCTGGTTCGCGGTCGACGACTACGCGAAGCTGCTGCACGAGGATCTCAAGCTGCGCGAATACCTGACGAGCCGCCTGCAGCAGGCCGGCGTGTCGCGCGTGGTCATCGAGCGCCCGGCCAAGAAGGCCCGCATCACCATCCATACCGCGCGCCCCGGCGTGGTCATCGGCAAGAAGGGCGCCGACATCGAGAAGCTGCGCGCCGATCTGGCCAAGCTGACCAAGAGCGAGGTTAACCTCAACATCGTCGAGATCCGCAAGCCGGAGATCGATGCCCGCCTGGTGGCCGAGAACATCGCCCAGCAGCTCGAGCGCCGCGTCGCCTTCCGCCGCGCCATGAAGCGCGCCGTCCAGTCGGCCATGCGCCTCGGCGCCCAGGGTATCCGCATCAACTGCTCGGGCCGCCTTGGTGGCGCCGAGATCGCGCGAGTCGAGTGGTATCGCGAGGGGCGGGTGCCGCTGCACACGCTGCGCGCCGACATCGACTACGGCACGGCCACCGCCAAGACCACCTATGGCACGTGCGGCGTCAAGGTCTGGGTGTTCAAGGGCGAGATCATGGCCCATGACCCGATGGCCCAGGACAAGCGCGCCGCCGAGCAGGCGCCTGCTCGCTGAATGATGGCCCGCTGACGACGCTCGACCCGGACAACGATCATGCTGCAACCGAAACGCACCAAGTACCGCAAGGCCCATAAAGGCCGAGTCCATGGCAACGCCAAGGGCGGCTACGCGCTCAATTTCGGCGCCTTCGGCCTCAAGGCCCTGGAGCCGGCGCGCATGACCGCGCGCCAGATCGAGGCCGCGCGCCGCACCATCACGCGCCACCTGAAGCGCGTGGGCCGCGTCTGGATCCGCATCTTCCCGGACGTGCCGGTGTCGAAGAAGCCGGCCGAGGTCCGCATGGGCTCCGGCAAGGGCACGCCCGAATACTGGATCTGCCGCATCAAGCCGGGGCGGATCATGTTCGAGATCGACGGCGTCAACCGCTCGATCGCCCAGGAAGCCTTCGAGCTCGCTGCCGCCAAGCTGCCGATCAAGACCAAGGTGATTGGCCGCCTGGGTGAGGAGGGCTGAGCCATGAAAGTAGCCGATATCCGCGCCAAGACCGCCGACGAGCTGAAGAGCCAGCTCGCCGACCTGAAGAAGGAGCAATTCAACCTGCGCTTCCAGCGGGCCAGCGGCCAGCTCGAGAACACCGCCCGTGTCCGTCAGGTGCGTCGCGACATCGCGCGCATCCAGACGGTGCTGGCCGACCGTGCGCGTCCCGCCACCGCGGCCGCGAAGTAAGGACCGAGGACCATGCCAAGGCGAATCCTGCAGGGCATCGTGACCAGCGACGTGAACGAGAAGACCGTGACGGTCGAAGTTCAGCGCCGCTTCACGCATCCCGTCTACAAGAAGATCATCGTGCGCTCGAAGAACTACCTGGCGCATGACGAGTCCAACCAGGTGAAGACCGGCGACCGGGTGCGTATCCGCGATTGCCGGCCCATCTCCCGGCGCAAGCGCTGGGAAGTCATCGCCGACGCCGCTCCGGCAGCGAAGGCCTGAGGTTCTCGCCATGATCCAGATGAAGACCAAGCTGGAGGTCGCCGACAACTCGGGCGCGCGCAGCGTCCAGTGCGTCAAGGTGCTCGGCGGCTCCAAACGCAAGACGGCCTCGATCGGCGACATCATTGTCGTCTCGGTCAAGGAGGCGATCCCGCGCGGCCGCGTGAAGAAGGGTGACGTCCACAAGGCCGTCATCGTGCGGACGCGTTTCGCGATCCGCCGCCCCGACGGCTCGACCGTGCGCTTCGACCGCAACGCCGCCGTGCTCATCTCCAAGGAAGGCGAGCCGATCGGCACGCGCATCTTCGGGCCGGTGACGCGCGAGCTGCGCTCGAAGGGCTATATGAAGATCATCAGCCTGGCGCCCGAGGTGCTGTGATGCTGGCGAGCGAGCGTACCAAGATGAAGATCCGCAAGGGCGACAACGTGGTCGTGATTACCGGCCGCGACAAGGGCAAGAGCGGCAGCGTGCTGCGCGTCTTCCCGGCGGAGAACCGGGTGCTGGTCCAGGGCGTCAACCTGGCCAAGCGCCATACCAAGCCGCGTGCCGGGCAGCAGGGTGGGATCGTGGAGAAGGAAAACCCCATCCACGCTTCCAACGTCGCGCTCTCGGATCCCAAGGACAACAAGCCGACCCGCGTCGGCTTCAAGATCGTCGACGGCCGCAAGGTGCGTGTTGCCCTGCGT
>VGEI01000234.1 GCA_016869415.1 Alphaproteobacteria bacterium | reverse complement strand
CATGCCGGCGTGCCCTCTGAGCCAGGAAGTCGAAGAACGGGTTGTCGCGATTGAGCACGGCGGTGGCGCCGCGCGCTCCCTCGAAGCCCTCGAAAATCTCGGCCTTGGCGGCGGCAACACCGGATAGCCCGTCGGGGAAGTTCTGGGTGTGCACGCCTTCGACGTTGGTGACCAAAGCGACCGCCGGCCGGACCATGCGGGTGAGCGGCGCGATCTCGCCGGCGTGGTTCATGCCGATCTCGAAAACGGCGTAGGCGGCATCGGCCGGCAGCCGGGCCAGGGTGAGCGGCACGCCGATATGGTTGTTGAAGCTGGCTGCGCTGGCATGGGTGCGGGCGCCGCTGGCCGCGTCGAGTGCCAGGCGCAGCGCCTCCTTGGTCGATGTCTTGCCCACACTGCCGGTCACTGCGGCGATGCGGGCCCCGGCACGGGCGCGGGCAAAGCGGCCGAGCCCTTCGAGAGCCGTCTGGGTGTCGCTCACCGTGAGCAGCGGCGCATTCGCCGGCAGGCCGGCCGGCAAGTGGCTGACCATGGCGCCTGCAGCACCGCGCGCCAGGGCATTCGCGACGTGGTTGTGGCCGTCATGGGTCGGGCCCTTGAGGGCGACGAAGAGATCGCCGAGCTCGATGGTGCGGCTGTCGATCGACACGCCCGACGCGGTGAAGGGTGCTGTGGCATGCCCCTGCGTCGCGCGCGCCGCATCGCTCGACGTCCACAGGCTGATCATGCGGCACCGTCCGCGGCGGCTACCGCCTGACGTGCGACAGTCACGTCGTCGAAGGGCAGCACGCTGCCGGCCACGATCTGGCCCTGCTCGTGACCTTTGCCGGCGATAACCAGCAGGTCGCCACCCTGGATTTCGGCTGCGGCGGCGAAGATCGCCGCCCGGCGGTCGCCGATCTCAATGGCACCCGGGCTGGCCGCCAGGATGGCTTGGCGGATCGTCCCCGGCTTTTCGGAACGCGGGTTGTCGTCCGTGACGATCACACGGTCCGCGAGATTGGCGGCGATGGTGCCCATCTGCGGCCGTTTGCCGGCGTCGCGGTCGCCGCCACAGCCGAAGATGACGACAAGACGCCGCGGCGTATGCGGACGCAGTGCCTTGAGGATGGTCTCCAGCGCGTCCGGCGTGTGCGCATAGTCGACATAGACGGCTGCACCGTTCGCCCGTACGGCGGCGCGCTGCAGCCGACCCGGCACGCCGTCGAGGCGTTCGAGGACGGCCAGAGCCTGCGCGGCCTCCACGCCGCTGCCCACGACGAGGCCAAGGGCGGCTAGGGCGTTCATCGCCTGGAACTCGCCGACCAGCTTCAGGTCTATGGTGGCGTCGCGGCCGAAGAATGTGATCGCCAGGCGTTGCCCGTGCGGCTCACGCGCCACATTCCTCAGGGTGATTTCCCGCCCGGCATGGCCGTAACCGATCACCCGGTGGCCAGCGGCACGCGACAGCCGCTCGAGCTCGGCGAATTCCGCCGTGTCGGCGTTGAGCACAGCGGTGCCGCCCGGCGCCATGACTTCGGCGAATAGGCGCTTCTTGGCGGCGAAATACGCCGCCATGCTGCCGTGATAGTCGAGGTGATCACGGGTCAGGTTGGTGAAGGCCGCGGTGCTCACCCGCATGCCCTCGAGGCGGTGCTGGGCGAGGCCGTGGCTCGAGGCCTCGATCGCCAGATGGTCGACGCCTTCGCCGGCCAGGGCGGCCAGATCGGCGTGCAGGGCCACGGGGTCCGGCGTCGTCAGCGAGCCGGGCCGCTCGCGGCCGGGGGCGACGAGGCCCAGCGTGCCGAGGCTTGCCGCCTTGTGGCCAAGCTCGGACCAGATCTGTCTGGCGAAGGCGGCGACCGAGGTCTTGCCGTTGGTGCCGGTGACCGCCGCGATCACCCTCGGCTGGCGGGCGTGGAAGCGGGCAGCGATGCGGGCCAGCTCGAGGCGCGGGTTACGGGACGGCACCAGGGCGATTCCTGCCGGCAGGGCGAGGTCCGGCTCGCCGAGCACAGCGACGGCGCCGCGCGCCAGGGCATCGCCGACAAATGCCCGGCCGTCGGCCTTCGCGCCGGGCAGGGCGGCGAACAGCCACCCCGGCTTCACGGCACGCGAATCCGCCGTGATCCCGAAGATCTCGGGATCCGGCGCGGCCGGTGCGGGTACTAGTTCCATCAGTCGACTCAAGCGCACGTCCTCAAACCACTCTTCCGCTCCTCCGCTCAGCGGACAGCCACGTTGATCAGCATCTGGTCGCGAAACTCGGGGGCGTTGTCGTCCACCGGCGGGATGCCGTAGATGGCCGCAATCTGGTTGACGAGCCGGCCGACGAGCGGCGCCACGACCCAGCCGGCCGTGGCGTAACCGTGGGTCGCCTTGTTGCCCTTGGGCTCGTCGAGCATGGCGTAGATGACGAAGCGTGGCGCGTGCATGGGAAACGCACCGACGAAGGAGGAAATCCGCATGTCGCGGTGGTAGCGGCCCTTGACGATCTTTTCGGCCGTGCCCGTCTTTCCGCCCACGGCGTAGCCGGGCACGTTGGCGGCCTTGCCGCTGCCGCGCTCGACCACCAGGCGCATGAGGGTGCGCATCTGATCGGAAGTACGCTGCGTCATGACGCGCTCGCTGGGGGACGTGACATCGCCGGGGCGCCTGACCAGTGTGGCCGGGCGCAGGATGCCGCCGTTGACTACCGCGGTGACGCCGACCGCGAGATTGAGCGGGGTCACGGAGATGCCATGGCCGAAGGCGACGGTCATCACGTTGATGTCGCGCCAGGGATTCGGGATGAGAGGGGCGGCCACCTCCGGCAGGTCGAAAGGGGCGGCCTTCAGGACGCCGACGCGCGAGAGGAATTGGCGTTGCCGGTCGCGGCCGAGATCGATGCCCATCCGTGCCGAGCCGATATTCGAGGAGTACATTATGATCTCCGGCAGCGAGAGCCAGCGCTTCTGGCCCTTGTAGTCGGAGATGGTGAAGCGCGAGATCTGGATCGGCTTCGAGGCGTCGTAGCCGTCGCGCAGGCTCGCGACACCGAAATCGAGCGCTGCCGCGGTGTTGAAGATCTTGAAGGTCGAGCCGGGCTCGTAGGTGCCTAGCGTGATGCGGTTGAAGCGCGTGTCGCTTTCCGCCGCCCCCGGCGCATTGGGATCGAAGTCGGGCAGCGAGACCAGGGCGAGGACTTCGCCCGTCGGCACGTCGAGCACCAGCGCTGCGCCGCCAATAGCGCGGAACTCCTCGATCGACGCGGTCAGCTCCTGCCGCACGACGTGCTGGAGCCGGATGTCGATGGTCAGCTGCAGCGGATTGTCGACCTGACGCAGGCGGTCGTCGTAGGACTGCTCGATCCCGGCGAGACCGCGGTTGTCGATATCGGTGAAGCCGAGGATGTGCGCCGTCAGCGCGCCGTGCGGATAGACGCGGCGCTCGTCGCGCTGGAAGAACAGGCCGGGGATGCCCAGGCGGTTGACCGCGAATTGCTGGCGCGGGCTGAGGTTCCGCTGCACCCAGACGAAGCTACGATCGGAGGCGAGGCGTCGGGCCAGATCCTTCTCGGTGGTTCCCGCCAGCACCTTGGCCAGCTTGGCGGCCGCATCGTTGGCGTCGAGGATGAGCTTCGGATTGGCATAGAGCGAGGCGGTGCTGAGCGAGGTCGCCAGCAGCTCGCCGTTGCGATCGACGATGTCGGCACGGTCACGTTCGGGCCCGGTCTGACGGTGATGGCTGGCGACACGCGGCTCGTGCCCTTCCTTGAGCATGGTGACGTCGACGACGCGCAGGGCCACCACTGCGAAGGCGACGGTGAACAGCACGCCGCCGACCATCAGTCGGTGCCGCGCGGTCTCCATTGCCTGCATGCCGGTACCCTCGAGGCGCAGGCGCGCCGGCAGGGCGCGCAGGGCGTCGGAAAGGCGGGTGGCCATCAGCGCACCCCCGGGGTTTCGCGGCGGTCCGCGGCCAGTACGGCGGACTGTTGCGGCATCGCCGCCTGTGGTGGCTTGGCCGGCGCATTTGAGTTCACCCGCGCCTTGAGCGTGGGTGCCTCCGGCGCCGGGATCGCCGGGGAGGAAGCGGCGATCGCCGGCGCCGGGGCGTCGGCAGGCCTCGCGGGGAGAGTCGCGAGCGTGCCGATTTGGGCCGGTCTGGTCGGCTGCAAGTCGAGATGGCGCTGGCTGAGCGACTGAAGACGCTGCGGCTGGTTGATGTAGCTCCACTCCGCGCGCAGGACATGGATGGCCTGCTGCTCGGCGAGGATCTGGCGATTGAGGTGGAAGAGCTCGTCCTCAAGCGCCTTGACCTCATGCTTGAGGTGATAGAGCCCGTAGCCCAGCGTCAGGGCGAGCCCGATCCAGAAGATGTTTCCGGGGCGGATCATGCGTGCAACTCCGCGTCCCAGGCCGGGGCGTCGGTGCGCTGGGCGGCGCGCAGGCGGGCGGAGCGGGCGCGCGGGTTGCGGCGAATCTCGGCGTCGCCGGGCTTGAGCGGCTTGCGTGCGGCGAGGCGGAAGCTGGGTGTGCGTCGCGCGGCTGTGTCGGGCCGGTGGCGTGAGCCGCGGTCGGCCTCGCCGGCGCGGCCGCGCAGGAAAGTCTTGACCTCGCGGTCCTCGAGCGAGTGGAAGGAGACCACGGCCAGCCAGCCGCCGGGATTGAGCAGGCGCTCGGCTGCGGCCAGGCCGCGCTGCAGCTCGCCCAGCTCGTCGTTGACCGTGATACGCAGGGCCTGGAAGGTGCGGGTCGCCGGATCGATGCCGTCGGGCGACTTGCGCACCACGCGGCGCACGATGGCCGCGAGCTCGAGCGTGCGGGCGATCGGCGCCTCCGCCCGGGCCGCGACGATGGCGCGGGCGATGCGCCGTGCCTGCCGCTCCTCGCCGTAGCGGAAGATCACCTCGGCGAGTTCGGCCTCGGGCAGGCGGTTGACCAGGTCGGCTGCCGAGGCGCTCCCTTCGGAGGCGCTTCCCATGCGCATGTCGAGGGGGCCGTCGGCACGGAAGGAAAATCCGCGCGCGGGTTCATCGATCTGGGGGGAGGAGAGACCCAGATCGAACACGATGCCATCGACGCCGGCAATCCCGCGCGCGGTGAGCAGCCGCTCCATGTCGCCGAAGCGGCCCTCGATGAGTTCCAGTCGCCCCGCGAAGCGCCGGACAAGGTCGCGGCCGCGTGCGATCGCTTGCGGATCGCGGTCGAGGGCGTAGACCTTGCAGGCGGCGGCATTGAGCAGCGCGCACGTATAGCCGCCGGCACCGAAGGTGCCGTCGACATAGAGCGCGCCGTCGCGAGGCTGAAGTGCATGCAGCACCTCGTCAAGCATCACCGGGATATGGACAGCCGTGCCGGAGGCGGGCGTCTCGGCGGGTGGGTGGTTGACCGCCGCGGGCATGGCGTCAGTTCCCGGATGCGGGCGTGCGGAGCGCCCGTCTCGCCGCCTGGTGCTGCCTGAAGGCGGCGGGATTCCAGATCTCGAAGTAGTTCACCTGACCGACGAAGGTGGCGCTGTCGGCGATACCGGCATGCTCGGCGAGCTCGCGCGGCAGCACGATCCGGCCTTCACCGTCGAAGGGCAGCTGGACCATGTCGGCGACCGAGACGAGGGCGCTGTCGACCGGCTGGTTCTCGAAGACCGCGGTCGGGCTGCGGTTGGTGGCGATACGCTCCATCAGCTCGACGCCGCAGCCGCGCACGGCGCGATAGTCGAACCAGGGAAAAGCGAGGATGCCGGAGAAATCGGAGCCGGCTGCCTGGGCCGCCAGGACGACGCGAAACTCCGCCGGGACGGAAATCCGCCCTTTCTTGTCCACCTTAAAGGTGAAACTGCCGGCAAAAGCCTTCATCGACGTCCCGCCAGCCGCGCGTGAGTGGGTCCAACCTATTGATTGGGCTAGGAAACACGCATTCCCCAGCGTCCCGTAGCGCCACGCGACCGCCAAAGCGCCTATGTGGGACAGTATGGGATATCATGGGAAATAATGGGCGTCAATGGTTAAGGTCGAAAAAGAGCTTA
>VGEI01000233.1 GCA_016869415.1 Alphaproteobacteria bacterium | reverse complement strand
GCCTTCCTGCCACGCATCCTCTCCCGACGCCGCCACGGGCGTCAGCAGCAAGACCAGCGCGATGATCCATGCTCGCATCGCTTCGCTCCCCGATGATGCCAGCGAAGAATGACACGAAATGACGAGGCTGGATGGCTGGTCGTGTCTACCGCTTCGCCTTCCGCCACCCCGCCGCAACCGCCTCGGCCTCGGTGCAGAACCACCGCTCGCCCGCGACCTCGGCGATGATGGTGCGATCATAAGACTGCCCGCCAGAACCACGTCACGGCCTCGGCCCAGTCCTGGGGAACACCCTCGCCTTTGGCGTACATAGCGCCGAGGTTGTTCTGCGCCGGCGCATGGCCCTGCCCGGCTAGCGATCGCAACATAGTCGAGATCGGGTTCATCAAGCAGACCGATCGCGACACGTCGCGAGACGTTCAGACCTGGGGGCGGCCACTGGCCGCCCCCTTCTTTCTTGGGGCCCGCACGGGCGCCGGTGGCCCTATCGACGCTTGCGGCCGAGGAAGTCGCGGAAACGCTGGCGCACCTCCGGATCGCGGAAGCAGGCGACCTCGGCGCCGTGCTCGGCGCGCGTCGCGGCCGCGAAGTCGCCGTCGAGCGCGCCGTAGAAGCCCGACTTGGTGTTGACCACGCCGATGCGTGGATAGGACGCCAGCCTGCGTGCGTAGGCCTCGGCCTCGGCCATGAGTCGATCGGCCGGGACCACGCGGCTGACCAGCCCGATGCGCTCCGCCTCGGCCGCGTCGAAGGTCTCGGCCGAGAGCGTCAGGTGCAGCGCGCGGCCGAGCCCGACGATGCGCGGCAGCAGGTAGGTCATGCCGCTGGTCGGGCTCAGGCCGAGCGGGGTATCCGGCAGACCGAACGACGTGCCGGCCGCCGCGATCCTGACGTCCGAGATGCAGGCCAGCTCGAAGCCGCCCGCCAGCACGTGACCGTGCAGCGCGGCGATGATCGGCCTTGGGCAGGCGCGGAACGCGGCCGCTACGGTCATGTATTTGCCGATCGTCACGGTGAAGGTCCGCTCGACCATGGTGTCCATCGCCTTGATGTCGCCGCCGGCCGAGAAGGCGCGGCCATGACCGAACAGCACCATGGCGCCCACGTCGGCCGCGCTGCCGCACCGCGTCACCGCGTCGAGCAGCCCGTCGAGCACATCGTCGTTGATCGCGTTCAGCTTCTCGGGCCGGTTGAGTCCCACCAGCGCAATGCCATCCCGGCGTTCCACGGTCACGGCGCTCATGGGGCCCTCTCATCGGCGCGATAGGTTCTGACAACGCGCCGGGTCTTGGCCTCGGAGGCGATCGATCCGGCCTCCGTCAGGCGCGCCGCGGCGGTGAAATTGAGCTCTTTCCTCAACCGCTCGACGAGCTCGGCGGCGAGGTCCGCGTGGTGCGCCTCGGGAACGTCGCGCGCGACCTCGACCTCGACAGGGACCGCGTAGTCGATGGGCGGCGGCCGGTCGAGCACGACGCGGAACTCTCCGTTCAGGCGTGGCGCCAACGTCAGCACGACCGCCTGGACGGACTGCGGGAAGACGTTGACGCCTTTGACGATGAACATGTCGTCCGAGCGGCCGAGGATACGGAGCCGGAAGCTGGTGCGCCCGCAGGCACAGGTCTCGGTGAACACCTGCATGAGGTCGTGGCTGCGCATGCGCATCAGGGGGCACGCCTCGCGTCGGATCGAGGTGTAGACGACCTCGCCCTGCCGTCCGTCATCGAACGGCAGCACGTCGCCGGTGTCGGGGTCGATGAGCTCGGCGACGGCGAACCCCACGCCGCCGAAATGCACGCCGTTGCGATGCTCGCACTCGCCGGAATGGAGTCCGAGCTCGCCGGTGCCGTACTGGTCGCGCGCGACCATGCCCCAGGTGGCCTCGATCCGCTCCCGGAAGCCTGGCACCTGCATGCCCGCCTCGCCGGAGAAGAAACCCTTGCGCAACCTGAGCGTGCGCGGGTCGATGTCCTTGTCGCGCGCCAACCCGGCCAGGCGCATGGCATAGGACGGCGTCGACCACAGGCAAAGCTCGTCCTCGAGCGCGGCCATCATCTGCAGCAGTCGCTCGCTCTGTCCGACGCCGAACGGGATGGTTGCCGCGCCGACCGTCTCGAAGGTCATGTGATCGCTCACGCCACCGGCGTAGAGGTTGTAGTTCATGCACTCGAAGACGACATCGCCCGGCCGGCATCCCATGGCCCACAGGGCGCGCGCGCCCATTTCGCCGTAGTCCTCGACATCTTGCCGCGTCAGCCCGATGCGCATGGGTTGCCCCGTGGTGCCCCCGGTCGCCTGGATGCGGACGATGCGATCGACCGGCGCGCAGCGGGTGGCGCCGAGCAGCGATCCGGTCCGCTGGGATTCTGCGATCTCGGTTTTCTCCGTGAACGGGACCAGCGCCAGGTCCTCGACCGCGCGGATACGTCGGGGCGTGAGCCCCGCGCCTTCCAGCTTCGCCCGGTAGAAGGGGCTGGCGGCCCAGTTGTACGCGATCTGCTCGGCCAGCCGCTCGTTCTCAAGCCGCCGGCGCGCCGCGGGCCCGATCGTCTCGATCTCCTCGTTCCAGTAGCGGCGCGCCATCGCCGATCGTCGCTCGGGGTCAGCGGACAATGATCTCTCGCGGGACCTGGGTCAGGTGATCGTGCACTTCGCCCAGCATTCTGACGTGCGCGAATGCAGCTAAGCGCATGACAGCGTCCTGAGCATGATCGATCATCTGTGCCACCCGATCGCCTCACTACTCCTTCTCGAACCCCTGACTAGTGAAGTTCAGCGTCCTGCTGTTCTCAGTCACAGTCCGCACGACGTTGTCCGGTGCCCCACCTGGTATTTCTGCTGCGATTTCCAAGGTCACGCGCACATCCGATCCCACCAACCCGACAAGGTGCGAGATCACTTCCTCGGCGATGCGGCCTGCGTCCCTGCCGACACGGGTGGCGTCGAGAGGCACGGTGCCGTGGAAGCGACGCGGCAGCGGCCTGACTGGCGCACCAGTCGGCCCCGGTTCAGCGCTCCCGCCCGCTGGCGTTGCGGCGGCACCGGGCTTGGCGCCGGTCGCAGGCGCGCCTGGCGCGGGCTGCTGCGTCTCCGCGTCGAGCTGGCGCCGCGCGACTTCGGGCTTCACCAGCAGCGCCGGGCTGTCCGCCGCGACGATCACTGCGTGTCCGGCGCGAAGTCCACGGTAGCGCTTCGCCGCCTCGTCGTGGCTCTCGGCGTAGGCGAAGGTGTCGGTCTGCCATGTGAACAGCGCCACACCGTCGCGGATCGCTTGCAGCAGCACGTCGGAGCCGCTCAGGCGCGGGAGATAGAGATAGCGCCCGAAGTCCTCGACGAGCTGGCGAACCGGAACATGCTCGCCGCGCCACAGCGGCACGTCGTCGAGGTGCTTGCGCAGGATCGTGGAGCCCAGCGACGTGACCAGCGCCTCGTCGTTGCGCAGCTTCTTGCTCGCGCGCACGGCCAGCGCGTCGCCGCCGACGAGCCGCACCGCCTGCCATGACACCTGTGCCTGCGGGTTCGCCTGCTCGGGCACGAGGAGCCATTGGTAGGTCTCGGGAAGCCGCGCGGTCACCGCACCATCGGCGGCGGTCCTCTGCGTCTCGGCTTGCCGCACCTGATGCGGGTCAAGGTTGAGCGCCTCCTTCTCGGCCAGGATCGATTTCCACGCGAGGAACTTCCGCAGCGCTTCGTCGAGGTCTTGGAGCCGCACCTTGTCGGCGGCAAGGAACACGAGCGAGTTGCGATAGAGACGCGGCGTGTTCCCGCGCGTCTCGAAGATCGCCCGCGACGCGACCTCGGCGGGATTGCCGGGTTCCCGGCTATATGGGTGCTGCTCGGACAGCACGACGAGGCGCGCATCGAGATCGTCGGGAACGTCAGCGCCCGAGCGTGGGAGCGGATGGATGCGCGCGAAGTCGCCATTCTTCTGAAGATCGGCGCGCAGTCGCTTCTCCATCTCCTCGGCCACCTTGTCAGGATCGCGTTTGAGCTGCTCGGCGCGGTCCTCGGCGAGCTTCGTGACCGTGGGCTGCGTTGAGTACCAGACGCGCGGCCCGTCCTGGTAGAGGTAGGTTGCCGTCGCCGCGAGCCGCCGCAGCGCGTCGCCGAAGATCGCGGGCGAATCGCCGGGCATCACGCAGCCGAGCTTCACGCGGCGATCCTCGAGACCGCGATGCGCCGCTGCCGCCGTCGGGGCCGAGCCGAGATAGATCGTGCGCGCCACGCGGCGCGTCGCCGAGAGCTTGCCGAGGTTCGGCTGCTCGCCGTCGATCTTGAGCGGCAGCGCGTTCGGCCCGTCCACGTCCTTCTCGATGATCGGCACCCAGTTGTCTGAGAGATAGCGCGTCAGCTCGAACTGAACGCGGTGGTCGTCGATGGGGACCATCGAGGGAAGGATCAGCGGGTTGCGGTCCCCCTTCTCCCAAAGGCTGTGGATCACCGCCGCCATCAGGCGCAGCACGCCGCGGGTTCGCTGGAACTTCACCAGCGTGGACCAGTCCGAGTAGAGCCGGTCGAAGATTTCCGGGTGGATCGGATACGCCGCCTGGATGCGCTTCTCGTAGTCGGCTCCGCGACACTCGGGCGGGAACTCGGCGCTCTGCGCGCGGTAGAGATCGCCGAAGGCCCGCGCCGTTACGTCGCGCTGCTTGAACGCGTCCGGCCCGCCGAGCGATTCGAACAGTCGCCGCCGCACGATTTCGAAACCCTCCTCTGCCGTCGCCGGTCGCCACGATGCCTCCAGCCGGCCGACGACGTTGCGCAGGCGTTCGAGCGCCTCGCGGCCTCGGATGCCGCCCACCTCCACGTCGTCGGCCTGTGTGTGCGGCGAGCCTTGCGTATCCGATGCGGGCAGCGAGATCACGAGCAGGCAGTTGCCCGCGAGCTTGGCCGACTCGGTCAGCGCCTGCGCGAAGCTGAACTGCGTCTCAAAGCTGCCTGCTGGAAGGTCGCTCTGGTCGTGAAGCTGCCGCGCGTAGGCCACCCACTCGTCGATCAGCACGAGGCACGGGCCATATTCCTTGAACAGCTCGCGCAGCACGTCGCCGGGGCTGGTGGCCTTCTCGTCGTCGGCCTTCACGCGCGCGAACGCCTTCTTGCCGCCGAGCTGATAGGCGAGTTCGCCCCAGAGCGTCTTCACCACCGTGCCGTCCGGCTTCGTCACCGGGTTGCCAGGTGAGATTTTGTTGCCCACCAGCACCACACGCCGCGCGACGGGCAGGCTCTTCACGCCCGCCTCGGCGAGCACCGCATCCACACCAGCCAGCTCGCTCGGCGCCGCGCCGGAGAACAAGTGGTACAGCGCCAGCATCGAGTGCGTCTTGCCGCCGCCGAAGTTGGTCTGTAGCTGCACGACCGGATCGCCACCCTTGCCCGAAATGCGCTGCACTCCGCCGACGAGCAGCCGCTTCAGGCTCTCGGTGAGGAACGTGCGGCGGAAGAACTCCTTCGGCTTCCTGTATTCGTCGGCGCCCTCGCCAAGATGCACCTGCCAGAGGTCGGCCGCGAACTCGGCCTGCTGGTAGCGGCCGCTCGCGACATCGGCGTGCGGCGTGACCACCTCGCGCCAGGGCTTCAGCGCGCCGACCGCTGCCGCCTCGATCAGCGAGCCGCCGAGCTTGCGCTTCTCGCCGCGCACCTGCTCGTCCACGACCAGCCGCCGCAGCTCGGCGCGCATGCGGCTCACTTCCTCGGCTTGCGGCGCCGAGACGGCGGTAAGCATCCGCGCAGCGGAATCCAGCGTGCGTTCGGTGTCGTCGCTGGTAAACGGCTTCTGATGCGCCCAGCGATTGCGCGCCTCGATCAGTTCGCTGACCAGCGAGCGCTCGGCCTGTCCCAACGTCTTGCGGAACACCTCCTTCCAGGTGTTTTTGAGCACGGTGAGGATCGAGGCCACGTCCCACTGCGCCTTCGCCTCGCTCGGAAAAAACGTCATCTGCTGCGGCGACAGCGCCTCGCGCAGTTCGGCGAACCATTGCTGCTTGTACTCGGACTTCAGCTCGCGC
>VGEI01000232.1 GCA_016869415.1 Alphaproteobacteria bacterium | reverse complement strand
GAGATAGGAGCCGGTGAGGAACTGGCCATCCTCGCTATAGGCCGTCATCTCGAGCAATGCCTGTCCGATGCCCTGGACGACGCCGCCATGCACCTGGCCCTCGACCAGCAGCGGGTTGATGATGGTACCGAAATCGTTGACGGTCGTGTACTTGACCACCTCGACGACGCCCGAGACCGGGTCGACCTCCACCTCGGCGACGTGGCAGCCATTGGGGAAGGCGGAGGGGATGGGATCCGCCGCCAGCCTCACGTCGAGCGAACCGGGTATGCCGTCGGGCAGGTTCAGGCCACTCCGCAGCTTCTCCGCCAGCTGCAGCACGCCGATGCGCCGATCGGTGCCGACGATACGGAACCCTCCCTTGCCGAACTCGATATCCGCGGGCGCTGCCTCGAGCACGTGGCTGGCGATCTGCTTGCCGCGCTCGATGACCTGCGCGCTGGCCTGGACGATGGCCGCGCCGCTGCACATGGCCGAGCGCGAGCCACCAGTGCCGCCGCCGACCACAAGCTCGTCGCTGTCACCCTGCAGCAAACGGATGCGCTCGAAGGGGATGCCAAGCTGCGCGCTCAGCACCTGGGCGAAGGGCGAGGCGTGCCCCTGACCGTAGTCGAGCGTGCCGGTGATCAGGGTCACCGTGCCGTCGGCCTCGAAACGGATGCCGCCCATCTCCTTGCCCGGCGGCGCGGTGACCTCGAGGAACTGGCCAATACCGCGGCCGCGCAGCCTGCCGTGCGCCTTGCTCTGCTGCTTGCGGGCTTCGAAGCCGTGCCAGTCTGCGGCTTCGAGAGCGCGTTCTAGGACCGCCGGGAAGTTGCCGCTGTCGTAGGTCATCTCGGACGGCGCCTTGTAGGGGATCTCGTCGGGCCGGATGTGGTTGCGCCGGCGCAACTCGACCGGGTCGATCTTCATCGCCGCTCCGGCGGCCTCGATCAGCCGCTCCATGTAATAGTTGCCTTCCGGCCGGCCCGCACCCCGGTAGGCGCTGACCGGCGGGGTGTTGGTCATCACGCACCTGGTCGAGACCTCGATGAGCTCGGTGCGATAGACGCTGATCGTGTTCTTGACCGCATTGAAGGTCGACATCAGTGGCGCGACGCTGCCTAGATAGGCGCCCATGTTGCCGTAGCTGGTGAGGCGCACGGCGAGGAACTTGCCCTGTGCGTCGAGCGCCAGCTCGGCCGTCACCTCGTGGTCGCGGCCATGCGAGTCCGAGAGGAAGCTGCTGGAGCGCTCGTCGGTCCATTTCACCGGACGTCCCAGCTCGCGTGCTGCGTGGCAGAGCCCGGCGTATTCGGGATAGACCTGCGCCTTCATGCCGAACGAGCCGCCGACATTGCCGACCAGCACGCGCACCCGCTCCGGCTTCACTTTGAGGATGTCGTTGGCCAGCTGGTTGCGCAGCCCCCAGGCACCCTGGCAGCCGATATGCACGGTCCAGCGCTCGCTCGTCTTGTCGTAGGCGACGTTGGCACTACGCGGCTCCATGGCGCTGACCACGACTCGGTTGTTCACCAACTCGAGCCGAGCTACGTGCGAGGCGCGGGCGAAGGCGGCGTTCACCTGTGCGGCGTCGCCGAAGTGGTAGTCGAGGGCGATGTTGCCGGGGACGTCGGCGTAGAGCTGGGGGGCGCCGGGCTGTGCGGCGTCAACGGCGCGGGTGACCGCCGGCAGCACCTCGATATCGAGGCTCACCGCCTCGGCGGCATCCTTGGCCTGGGCCAGGGTTTCAGCCACCACCACGGCCACCGGGTCGCCGACGTAGCGCACCTTGTCTGTGGCGAAGGAATGCCGGGCGGGCTTGCGCATCTCCGAGCCGTCGCGGTTCTTGAACGGCACGATGCAATTGAGGGTGCCGTAGCCGGCGGCGTTGAGGTCGGCCCCGGTCCAGATGCCGAGCACGCCGGGCATCGCCCGGGCCTCGGCAACGTCAATCCCGCGCAAGTCACCGTGGGCATGGGGACTGCGCACGACATTGGCATGGAGCTGGCCAGGCAGGGTGATGTCGTCGGTGTAGCGGCCCTGGCCGCGCAGCAGCTTCGGATCCTCGGTCCTCGGCACCGGCTGCCCGATGCCGAACTTCGCTGTAGCCCAGTCCGTCGACGCGTCCCCGTAGCTCATTGTGCCCCGTCAAGCCGTTGGTTGCGGCGGGATAATATCGAACGCTTCCGGCTTTGGGGACTGATCTGCCCGCATGCCTGAACCCCGCCCGACGCGGACGGAATTAGCCTTTGCCCACCCCGCCCAAACCGGCTAATCAGGCCCGGTTCCCAAGGGAGACGGGGCTGGATTCCCGCTTGTTTCGATGACTGAGCTCGCCCGGCGAGGGCTGCTGCCTGCAGGATTGCGCGACGTGCTGCCGCCGGAGGCCGACCAGGAAGCCTCGGTCATCCAGCGGCTGATGGCTGTCTGCGCCGCCCATGGCTACCGCTCGGTCAAGCCGCCGTTGGTCGAGTTCGAGGACAGCCTGCTGGCCGGCTCGGGTGCGGCCATGGGGCCGAGCATGTTCCGGGTCATGGATCCGGTGTCCCAGCGCATGCTGGCCCTGCGCGCCGACATGACCCTGCAGATCGCCCGCATCGCTGCCACGCGCCTGAAGAAGCTGCCGCGCCCTTTGCGCCTCTCCTATGCCGGCGAGGTGCTGCGGGTGAAGGGCGACGAGCTGCGGCCGGAGCGCCAGTTCGGCCAGGTGGGTGCCGAGCTGATCGGCTCGGACTCGCCCGCCGCTGACGCCGAAGCCGTGCTGTTGGCTGCCGAGGCGCTCGACGCCGTCAGCGTCCGCAATCTCTCGGTCGACCTGTCCTCGCCGCGCTTGGCGCCGGCAATCATCGCCGCTGCCGGGCTTGACGACGAGGCAGCGGGCCGTGTGCGTGCTGCCCTCGACCGCAAGGAGCAGAGCGCGGTGAAACGGCTGGCCAAGGGTGCTGGGCCGGCGCTCATCGAGCTGCTCAAGGCCAGCGGCCCGGCCGACGCCGTACTCAAGACCCTGTCCCGGCTCAATCTGCCGGAGGAAGCGCGCGCCGAGGCCAAACGTCTCACCGAGGTCGTCGCCCTGGTCCGCGCCGCAGCACCGAAGTTCTCGCTGACCGTCGATCCGGTCGAGATGCGAGGCTTCGAGTATCACACCGGCCTGTGCTTCACCCTTTTCGCCCGGCGCGTGCGCGGCGAGATCGGCCGCGGCGGTCGCTATCTCGCCGGCGAGGCGTTGGCCCCGGGCAACGGCGAATCGTCGACCGGCTTCACGCTCTATATGGATTCGATCATGCGCGCCCTGCCCGAGGCGGAGGCAGCGAAGCGCCTCTTCCTGCCCTTCGGTACGCCGCCGGCTGCGGCGCGGACCTGGCGCGACAGCGGCTGGATCACGGTGGCCGGGCTCGAGCCTGGGGAAGCGACCGCCGAGGCGAAGCGCCTCGCCTGTACCCATGTGCTCGTCGACGGCACAGCGCGCGACATCAAATAGGTTTAAGCGAAATGGCCAATGTGACCGTAGTCGGCGCCCAGTGGGGCGACGAGGGCAAGGGAAAGATCGTGGACTGGCTGTCGGAGCGCGCCGACATCGTGGTGCGCTTCCAGGGCGGCCACAACGCCGGTCACACGCTGGTCATCGGCAACCAGGTCTACAAGCTGAGCCTGCTGCCTTCGGGCGTGGTGCGCAGGGGCAAGCTGTCGGTCATCGGCAATGGCGTGGTGGTCGATCCTTGGGCTCTGACTGCGGAGATTGAAGGCCTGCGCAAGCAGGGTGTGGCGATCTCGCCCGAGACACTCAAGGTCGCCGAGAACGCGGCGCTGATCCTGCCTTTCCACGGAGAGATCGACCGTCTGCGCGAGGCGGCGCGCGGCGACGCCAAGATCGGCACCACCGGCCGGGGCATCGGCCCGGCCTACGAGGACAAGGTGGCGCGGCGAGCCATCCGCCTGTGCGATCTGGCGGAGCCGGCGACGCTCGAGCGCAAGCTCGACGAGCTGCTGCTGCACCACAACGCGCTACGCCGCGGCCTCGGCCATCCTGAGATCGATCGCGCGGCCTTGCGCAAGGCCATGGATGAGATCGCGCCCAAGGTTCTGCCCTTCGCCGCACCGGTCTGGGAGCGCCTGGACGAGGCGCGGCGCGCCGGCAAACGCATCCTGTTCGAGGGCGCGCAGGGCACGATGCTCGATGTCGATCACGGCACCTATCCCTTTGTCACGTCTTCGAACACGGCCGCGGCCTTTGCTGCCGTTGGGTCAGGCATGGGCCCGAGCGCGATCGGCTATGTGCTCGGTATCACCAAGGCCTACACCACGCGCGTCGGCTCGGGGCCGTTTCCGACTGAGCTCAACGATTCGATCGGCAAGACGCTCGGCGAGCGCGGCAAGGAGTTCGGCACCGTCACCGGCCGGCCGCGGCGTTGCGGCTGGTTCGACGCTGTGATGGTCCGCCAGGCGATCCGGGTGGGAGGTATTCGCGGCATCGCGCTTACCAAGCTCGACGTGCTGGATGGCTTCGACGAGCTCAAGGTCTGCACCGGCTACCGTTGCGGCGGCGAGACCGTGCAGCATTTCCCGGCGGGCATGGCCCGCCAGGCCGAGGTCACCCCGGTCTACGAGACGATGTCCGGTTGGCAGGCGAGTACCAAGGGGGCGCGCTCCTGGGCCGACCTGCCAGCCGAAGCAGTCAAGTACATCCGCCGCATCGAGGAGCTGATTGCCGCCCCGGTGGCGCTGCTGTCGACCAGCCCGGAGCGAGACGATACTATTCTTGTTCATGATCCGTTCGCCGACTAGCGGCGTTCTGGCACCACAGAGTCTGACTCTTCAAGGGCTTGGCAGAAATCGCTACTATCTGTTAACCATTTCTTTGCCAGGCTCTTCGTAAGCTGTTGAGCTTATTCACAGCCATTGGGCGAAAGATATGGCGGCGGACGGCCAGACCGCTGATCAAGGGAAAGGCGCGAAGGGCGCCAAGGGACCGATCGTCCTCGAGAGCCGCTACGTCCTGCATCCGGATCAGCCGGCGACGGAGCACTCGACGAGCCAGACCCAGGCCTTCGTTGCCGAAGACCCGATGTCGCCGGGCGAACCGCGTGTCGCCCTGATCTGCGACATCGACCCGCTGCCGCGCATCGAGGTCATGGACAAGCTGCGCGGTCTCGCTCGTCCCGGCCTGACGCAGATCGCCGCCTTCGGCCCTGTCGACTGGCCAGGCGCCAGCGGGCAGCGGCTGGCGGTCGTCATCCACCCCGCCCAGGGCGGGCGGCTGGTGCAGCCCGGGCAAGCCAAGATCCAACCCATCGGCACCGAGGCGCTGATAGAGACCGTGATCCGGCCGATCGTCACCGGCCTTACGGAGATGTTCCATCGCAACCAGACGCATCGCGGCATCCGCCCCGACAACATCTTCTACAGCGATGAGACACACACCCGCGTCGTGCTGGGCCAGAGCGTGACGGCGCCGGCCGGCTACTACCAGCCTCCGGCTTTCGAGACCATCGAATGCGCGATGGCGGATCCCGACGGCAAGGGCACGGGAACACGGGCCGAAGATCTGTTCTCGCTCGGCGTCTGCCTTCTCGCTCTCAGCACCGGCAAGATTCCCGGCGTCGGTGTCGACCCGGAAGAGTTGATCGCGCGGCGGATCGAGAAGGGCTCGCTCGAGGCCTACGTCGATCCGCGCGAGATTCCGCGCGACCTGATCGACGGAATCCGGGGCCTGATGTCCGAGGATCCGCGCGAGCGCTGGTCGCTGGAGAGCTTTAAGAGTTGGCAGGAAGGCAACCGTGTGCCCCCGCCGCGTCCCTATACGATGGTGCGCGCCCATGCCGGGCTCGACTTTGCCGGAAAGAAATGGTGGACCGCGCCGGCCGCGGCCATGGCCCTGTCGCGGCGCCCGGATGCCGGAGTCAAAGCACTGCTCAGCGGCAGCGTCCTTGACTGGATGAAGAAAAGCCTGCCCGACAACGTGCCGACCGACGCGCTGGCGTCAGTGATGGCGGAATACGAAGTCTCAGGCGGCTCGTGGCCGGAGCAGTTGCTGTTGGCCAAGGCCT
>VGEI01000231.1 GCA_016869415.1 Alphaproteobacteria bacterium | reverse complement strand
TATTCGAAGGCCGCGGCCAGCTGGTCTATCATTTCATGTTCGGCCCGGACTGGCCCCAGGGTTGTCCGTCCTGCTCCTTTCTTGCCGACCATATCGACGGCGCCAACCGGCATCTCAAGCATCACGACGTGACCTTGCTTGCCATATCGCGCGCCCCCTGGCCGAAAATCGAGGCGTTCAGGAAGCGCATGGACTGGCACTTCAAATGGGTCTCGTCCTCCGCCGGCGACTTCAATCTCGACTTCCACGTCTCCTTCACCGCCGCCGACAAGGCCAAAGGCAGGGTCACCTACAATTTCGGCACCATGGACTACATGTTCGACGAGCTGCCGGGGGCCAGCGTTTTTTATCGCAACGAGGCGGGCGGTATCTTCCACACCTATTCAGCTTACGCCCGCGGTCTCGACCTGATGCTCGGCGCTTACAACTGGCTCGATCTCACCCCGAAAGGCCGGAACGAAACCCGCGGCATGGAGTGGGTGCGCCACCATGACCGCTACGATGCGGCACCGGGCGCGGCGTCATGTTGCCACGACGAGGCGCTCGATCCGATCTCGGCCTTTCGCGAGCGGCACCGGCAGGCGGGTTGACCTTCAGCCGCGCTGCGGACGCATACGGTCGGCGGCCAGGAAATAGCGGCGGGCATGATCCAGCAGGGCGCCGTCCGTCGGATGGTCTGCGGCTTCCACGCCGACGATCTTCTTGGCCAAAGCCGGCCGGTGGGCCTCGAGATGCCGCTTGAGCTCCGTCTTGGCTCCTGCCGGTCCGGTGATCAGGATCGCCTGTGCTTGCTGTAGCGCCTCGGCAATGCCATCGAGATAGGCCGGATCGGGCGCGGCGCGGCCATCGCCGATACTGTTGGCCTTGCGGTGCAGATGTGGCTGCAGCGCGTGCGAGCGGACGACCTGTTTGTCCGCGTCCTCGGCATTGAAGCTGAACACGTGGGCTTCGCGATGATCGAGCCAGACGACGGCATGGTAGTGGTTGGTCATGGACGGGCTCCGGTGTGACAGAAGGTATCAAAGACCCGGGGCCCGGCCGGCGACATTGATCTCGATCAAGCTTGCGCGTCACTCCTGCTGTCTGCCGCGATCTCGACGACGTCGGCCAATTTCCGGCTGGCCAGCGCCTTGTCGAGGCGGACTGTGCTGCCGAGCAGCAGGAAGGACAGGCCCTTGCCGTGGCCGTCGAGGCCGAGGCTGGCGTTGACGCCGCCTTCCAGCACGTCGTCGAGCACGAAGTTGAAGGCGTGGAGTTTCGGCAGGTCGTAGCGCACGACCTTGGTGGGCCGCCGGCTGGCGAAGATGGCCGCTACGCGCTCGGCCGTGAGCTGCGCCGCCAGCGCCGGATAACAAGCCGGGTCGTAGCAGATCACCGCCAGGTTGAGCCGGTTGCCCTTGTCGCCGGCACGGGCGTGGACGAGCCGATAGAGCGGGACCTCGACCGTGTCGTTCATCGCTCCGCTCCGACGAAGGATACAGTGGGGTGCACAAGCTCCCGCTCGATCAGGCAGGAGGCGCTGGCCAGACGCGGGGTGATCCGCGCACGCACGCCGCCGCCCCCGGCCGGTCCGGCGCAGTAGAGCGCCTCGACCTCGAGATTGAGCAGCTCGAGCGGCTCGCGCTCCATCGCCTCGGCGGCGAAGCGCACGCGGACATCCATCGCCGTCTGTGTCGAGGCGTCGAGCGCTGTCCCATCGGTGTCGCCGTGGATGCTCATCAGGCCGATGGCATCGGCCCGCGTCCTGAGTGTCGGCGCGCGCCGCGCCATGCGCTTGCGCACCGTTTCGATGGCCAGCCGCGCCCGGGCCGCGGCGTTCGGGCCGGCGTAGGAGATCTCCGCCTCGGCCAGCAGGCCGCTGTCGATGCACACCGTGGCCTTGAGCGTCTCGGGCCTCGGCGTGCCGCGTGCTCCGGTCACGCGCACCCTATCGGGGCCGATCTCCGCCAGTTCAACTTCGGTGATGCCGAGCACCACGTCGGGCGTAAGGTAGGCGGCCGGATCGTGGATCTCGTAGAGCAGCTGTTCCGTCACGGTGCGCCGGTCGACCCGGCCGCCGGTGCCTTCGGGCTTGGTGATGACGATGCCGCCATCGGCATCGATCTCCGCGATCGGATAGCCGAGCGTGTCCATGCCGGGCACGTCCTTGATGCCGGGGTCGGCGAAGTAGCCGCCGGTCACCTGCGAGCCGCATTCCAGCAGATGCCCGGCCAAAGTGCCGCAGGCGAGGCGACGCCAATCGTCCGGCGCCCAGCCGAAGGTGTGCAGCAGAGGCCCGAGGGCCAGCGAGGGATCGCCGACGCGGCCAGTGACCACGATGTCTGCTCCCCGGTCCAGCGCTTCGGCGATGGGCGCGGCCCCGAGATAGACATTGGCGGCGATGATCGGCGGGCGAGCGCCGAGCAGCGCGCCGCCGGTCTCGCGCGCCGCGAACTCGTCGGGCGACAGTGCGGCGCTGAGATCGTCGCCCTCGACTACGGCGATGCGCGCCGAAGGGAAGCCGAGGCGCTTGGCCATGCCGGCCAGAAGCTCGCCGGCGGCGCGCGGGTTGGCGGCGCCGAAATTGCCGACGATCTTGATGCCGCCTGCCAGGCAGTCGCCCAGAATCGGCTCGACGAAGCGCGCCAGAGACGGGTTGTAGCCACGCGCCGGATCGCGCCGGCGCTCGATCTGGGAGAGGGCCAGCGTGCGTTCGCCCAAGGTCTCGTAGATCAGGAAGCGCGGGCCCTGCCGTTCCCTGAGTGTGCGGACGATCGGGATGCCGGCGTCGGTGCGGTCGGCGGCAAAGCCGGCAGCGCAGCCGATCAGGGCGGTGGGGAGGTCGCTCACGCCAGCGACGCTACGGATCACCGCCTACGCCGTCAAATAGACCTCGCGCTGGCGAAGCGGCTGGCTACACCGTTGCCTTGGGCTTGCTGGCCAAATGCTCCTGCAGGCGCGGCATCAGCTCGACCAGGTTGCAGGGACGGAAGCGGTTGTCGAGCTGGAAGCGCAGGATCTCCTCCCAGCCGTCGCGGCAGGCGGACGGCGAGCCGGGCAGAGCGAAGAGATAGGTGCCGCCGGCCACCCCGCCGGTCGCCCGGCTCTGCAGCGCCGAGGTGCCGATCTTCGGGTAGCTGATCATGCGGAACATCTCGCCGAAGCCGCCGATCTTCTTCTCGAACAGCGATTCGAAGGCCTCGGGCGTCACGTCGCGGCCCGTGACGCCGGTGCCGCCGGTCGAGATGACGCAGTCGATGGCCGGGTCGGCGATCCAGGCGCGCAGTCGCTCGACGATGGCGCGCACGTCGTCGCGCACGATGTCGCGCGCCGTCATCTTGTGGCCGTCGCGCTCGATCAGCTCCTTGAGCGTGTTGCCGGATTTGTCGTCGGCCAGCTGCCGCGTATCGGAGACGGTGAGGATGGCGATGTTGACCGGGAGGAACGGCCTTGTCTCGTCGATGCGTCCGGGCATGGCGCGAGTATAGCCCGGCCCCTTGTAGCGAGGCCAATGGGGCTTGGCGCTACTGCGCGGCCTTCTTCTTCTTGTCGATCGCCGCCTTGCTGGCCTTCACCGGCACGGCCTTCTTGGCGAGGTCGGCCGGCCGCTCTCTGGGCGGAAGCGGCAGCGCCACGGCGGCGGCTACGACCGCTGGTGCAGCCGCTGCCGGCGCGCGTGGGGCACCGATGGGGAAACGCGTATCCGCTGACGGGTCGATGCGCGTCGGCAGCGAAGCCGGTTCCTGGCGCAGCAGCTCGATGCGCGTACCCTCCGGCAGGATCTCGCGGCTGATCGCCGCGGTCTGCGGGCCCTGCGGCGGCCGCGGAGCGGCGGCGACCATGGTGGCCGGCGCGCTCTCAGCCGGCCCGTAGGTCGGCCAGCCGCCCGAGGCGATGAGATCGAGCGAAGGCTGCGGGTGCCCGAGGCGCTGCGAGTACATCCAGTAATTGTACAGGACACGGGTGATGTAATGCCGCGTCTCGGGAGCGGGCACGCTCTCGATGAAGAGCAGCGCGTCGTCGGCCGCCTCGTCGCCGCGCATGTCCTGCTTGCGCTTCCACTTGGCGAGGTTGCCCGGGCCGCCGTTATAGGCGGCGGCGAGGCGGATCAGGTCGCCGCCGACATCGCCGTTATCGAGCAGGTGCTTGAGGTACTTCTGGCCGAGCGCGATGTTGAGCGGCGGGTCGTAGAGATCGTTGAGCCGGCCGCGGAAGCTCTTGCCGTTGTCCATGAGCTGCGCCGTGCCCGGCATCAGCTGCATCAGGCCGCGCGCCCCCGCCCGGCTGAGCGCCTTGGGGTTGAAGGCCGATTCCTGGCGCATGACGGCGTAGATGAGCGCGGGGTCGATCTCGAAGCCCTGCGCCGGGCGGTAGGGCGGGACGGGATAGAGCGCGCCGTCGTAGCGCCGCCCGTCGAGTTCAGCGAGCTCGCGGCCCAGCCGCATGGAGAGCGAGGGCATGCCCGCCCGCATGGCGACACCGAGCAGGGCCCGCAGGAAGGGCACGCCACCGGTCGGGCGGAGCCGCGCGAATTCGCGCTCGGCGCGAAGCTGCTCGCCGACCTGGAGCAGGGCAAAAGCCCGGCTGCCAGAGGCGGTGCTCAGGATCTGCTCGACGTCGTTGGCCGAGAGGCCGGGCGGTTCCCAGTTGAGGTTGGGCGTGACGGAAAGCGTGCGCGCCGCCAGCAGGCCGTAGAAGGTCTGCGGGTACTCGGCTGCCTGCAGCGTCCAGTAATTGACGATCTGCGGCCGGCGGCCTTGCAGGTAGGAGCGGCCGGTCCAGAAGGCGCCGGCGGCGAGGTCCCACGGCGTGGCGTTGGGCGTGCGGGCGAGCGCCTCGAAATAGCGCGCCGCCTCGAGGTAGCGGCCCTGCTTGTAGAGCGACAGGCCGGCGATCCAGTTGGCCCGCGGCACCGCCTGGCCGGAGCGCGAGGCCGCCTCGCGGGCGAGCTCGAGGGCCTTGGCATCCTGCCCTTGCGCGAACCAGCCGGCGGCGATGCGGGCCTTCCAGTAATCGTACTCGCCGTCGGAGAGCAGGCGCGTCGTCTCGCGGCTGCGCAGCAGGGTCTCCGCGCCGGCGAGGTCACCCACACGCAACCGCTGGCTGATCTGGCCCTTGACGCCGCTGGCGCGGCCTAGGGCCTCACCGATCAGCTTGGGGCCGGGCGGCGGCGGCGCGTCGGCGATCTCCGCTGCTTCGTCGGCCTGCTCGGGCGGCTGCTCGTCGTCGTCGAACCAGCCTGCCTTGAGGTTCTCGCCCACCGGCCGGCGCAGCGCCGGCATGCCGGGCGGCTTCTTGGTCGGCGAGCGCTTGAGCGCCATCGCGTGGATGGCCGGCGCATCGGGGTGATCGGCATAGGCCTGCAGCCAGGCGGCCAGCTCGGCATAAGTCGAGCGGTGCGAATTGGCGTAAAGGTAGCGATAGGCGAGCACATGGCCGAGCAGTCGCTTGTCCTTCAGCCTGGCGCTCTCGCGTTCGACCGTAGCCCAGTCCTCGGCCTGGTTCGCGGCAAAGATCTTCCGGTAGGTGGCGACGTCGGCCGGCGCGAGAACCTGGGGCAGCTCCGCGGCCCATTGGGCCTGCAGGTCGACCCGGCTTAGCGAGGCGGTATCACCCTTGGCGGCGGCATACACCGGGACCGGGGCGAGCAGGGCCAGGCCCACGGCCGTCACAGCCGCGAGCCGGCACACACACTCAATGCTGCGGTTTCCACCGGCGACGGGAATAGGAACCCCCAAACTGACCCCTGAGGTTGACCCTAGATACGGGAGGAGGGGGGGAAAGCCAAGTAAAAACTCCCGCCGAGCCGTGGCTGAAAATACGAATCTTGTATTATAATCAGGTATTTATGGATTTGTCTCGGTGTTGCCTAAAGACTTTAGTTGGCTTTTCAGGGCCAGCAGGTCACGCCACGATTCACGTTTCTGGGCCGGGGAGCGCAGCAGATAGGCCGGATGGAAGGTCGGCAGGGTAGGGATCGGCCGGTCCAGGCCCGGTATGGCCAGCTCCCGCCACTTGCCGCGCAGCCGGATGATGCCGTCGGCCGTGTTCAGCAGCGTCTTGGCTGAGGTTCCACCAACCAGAACAAGGACTTGTGGCCTGACAAGGGCGATGTGGCGCTC
>VGEI01000230.1 GCA_016869415.1 Alphaproteobacteria bacterium | reverse complement strand
TGCGCTCGACACGGCTGCTCTGCGCCAAGGTAAAAAACCATTTTCGCGGGGCCTTCCAGGCGCGCGCCGCGCTGATCGTCGACATCGACGCGCCCGGGCCCGCCTGCCTCGACCTGTCGAAGCTGCCTTACAGCAAAGTGCCGATGGAGCTGCGGCGAGTTCCGGCCGTCGCCGCCTAGTCCAGCTTGATCTTCGCGGCCTCGACCACGCCCTTCCACTTCGCTTGCTCGGCGGTGAGGAAGGCGGCGAGCTCACGCGGCGTGCCGCCGACCGGCTCGGCGCCGACATCGCGGAACTTCTTGCGCATCTCCTCGCTCTTGAGCTGTGTGTCGATCTCGGCTGAGAGCTTGCCGACCATCTCGGCTGGCGTCTTTGCCGGTGCCATGACCACGAACCACGAGGTCGCCTCATAGCCGGCGACACCCGCCTCGGCCATGGTCGGCACGTTGGGCAGGGCGAACCAGCGCTTGCCGCTGGTCACCGCCAGCGCACGCAGGCCGCCGGCCTGGATATGCGGCAAGGCCGAGGGGATGTTGTCGATGGTCATCTGCACCTGGCCGGCCAGCAGATCCTGCAGCGCCGGGCCGGAGCCGCGATAGGGCACATGGGTGAGGTCGATACCCGCCATGGTCTTGAGCAGCTCGGTCGAGAGGTGGCCCGTGGTGCCGTTGCCTGGGGTGGCGAAATTGAGCGTGCCGGGCCGCGCCTTGGCGAGGGCCACCAGCTCCTTAAGATCCTTGGCCGGCAGCTGCGGGTTTACGGCCAACACGTTGGCGACGAGGGCCACCAGCGACACCGGTGCGAAGTCATTCGCCGTGTCGTAGGGCATGGTGCGATAGACGTACTGATTGATCGCCTGCGTGCCCGGCGTGCCCATGAGGATGGTGTAGCCGTCAGCCGGCGCCTTGGCGACGATCTCGGCGCCGATATTGCCGCCGGCTCCCGCGCGGTTCTCGATGACGAATTGCTGGCCATAGACCTCGGACAGCTTCGCGCCCACCAGACGCGCCAGGATGTCGGTAGTGCCGCCGGGCGCGAAAGGCACGACGAAGCGCACGGGTTTGCTCGGATATGTCTGTGCCGCGGCGGGCGCGGCCAGGAAGAGCGCCGCAACGGCGGCGATCACACGGATCATCACGGAAAACTCTCCAGAGTAGCTTATTGATGGCGAGTCTAAGGGCCAAACCCTGGCTTGTCACTCCGCCGCCTGGCTGACCGGATGTCGGCGGCGGTCGCGCCAAGCGGCGAGGTTGGCAAGCGCCATCAGTGCCGCAGGCGTCACGATCAGCGTCAGCACCGTGGCAAAGCTCAGTCCGAAGACGATCGCCGCCGACAGGTGGACCCACCACTGGGTCGACGGCGCGCCGACGGCGATGTCACGGGTCACGAAGTCGACATTGACACCGAAGGCGATGGCCAGGACGCCGAGCACGGCGGTCACAGCGGTCAGGACGACGGGGCGGGCGCGCTCGCGGCAGGTCTCGATGATCGCGTCGTAGGCTTCACGCCCCTCGCGGCGCAGCCGGTCGTAGGTATCGATCAGCACGATGTTGTTGTTGACGATGACGCCGGCATTGGCGATCACGCCGATGCCGCTCATCACCACACCGAAGGCCTGCCCCATGGCGAGCAGGCCGAGCAGCACGCCGATCGTGGACATGATGACGGCAGAGAGTACGATCAGTACGCTGGTGAAGCGGTTGAACTGCGCCAGCAGGATGGCGAAGATGAGGAAGATGGCAGCGCCGAAAGCCTTCATCAGAAAGGCGCTGGCCTTGGCGCGCTCCTCGTCCTCGCCCTTGAGGCGGTAGGTGACGCCGGGCCCCAGGTCGGCCCGGGCCAGCGCCTCGACCACCGCCTGCTGCACGACGGCGCTCTGCATGCCCTCGTCGACATTCGCAGTCACCGTGACGACGCGCGCCCCGGCCACGCGGTTGATCAGCCCGACCCGGGGCGTGGCCTCGCGCTTGACGAAATTGCCGATCGGCACGGCGCCGTTCGCCGTGTTGAGGCGCAGTTCGTCGAGCTGGTCGAGGCTGCGCTGGCTATCGGGGAAACGCACCAGCACATCGACCGCCTTATCGGTGTAGTCGGGCCGATATTCCGTGACCTTGACGCCGTTGGTGACGAGCTGGACCGCGGTGCCGACGGCCGAAGGACTGACGCCGTACTTCGCCGCCTCCGGCTTGTCGACGGTCAGGCGCCAGTCGATCCCGGGCAACGGCAGCCCGTCATCGACGTCCCGGGCACCGTGAATGCGGCGCACGATGTCGGCGACCTGACGTGCAGCGGGGAACAGCCGCTCGGTGTCGAGAGACGAGATGAGCAGGGTCACCGGCTTGCCCACCGGCGGGCCGGCGCGCGGCTTGGTCACCTCGATGACCACGCCGGCGATGTCCTTCGTGCGCTCGCGGATGTCATCGAGGATGAGATTTGCACGGCGGCGCTCGCGCCAGTCGACGAACTCGAACTGCACCGTGCCGACAGTGTCCTCGGTTACCTCGTCGGAACCGCGTGCACGTTCACCGACCCGGGCATAGGTGGTCGAAATCTCAGGGATGCCCTGCATCCGGCGCTCGACCTCGCGGACCAGCGCATCCTTCTCGATCAGCGAGATGTTCCCGCGGGCGCGGACCTGTACCAGGCCGAACTCGGGCTCGACGTCAGGGAAGAACTCGACACCGTTGCCGAACTTGCCATACGCCTGCACGACCCCGACGAGTAGCGCCAGGGTCAGGCCCAGCGTTGCCAGTGGGTGGCGCAAGGCGAGGCGGACCGTGCGCATATAGGGCCCGCGATCGGCCACGCGTTCGTCACGCTGGACGGCGGTGGCGCGGCCGAGCAGCGAGCCCAGCGTCGGCGTAAAAAACAGCGCCACGATGAGGGAGGCCGAGAGCGTCGCTATCAGGGTCAGCGGCAGGTATTTCATGAATTGGCCGACGACCCCGGGCCAGAACATCAGCGGCGAGAAGGCGGCGACGCGGGTCAGGGTGGCGGCGATCACCGGTCCGGCCATGCGGCTCGCGGCCAGCGAGTAGGCGGCTCGCGGCTCCATGCCCTCGGACATGCGGCGCTCGGCGAACTCGGAGACGATGATCGCGTCATCGACCAGCATGCCGACGGCGAGGATGAGCGAGAACAGGACGACGATGTTGACCGTCAGCCCGGCGAGATCGAGCCACAGGATCGCGGCGAGGAACGAGCCGGGGATGGCGATGCCGATGAATAACGAGGCGCGCGCCCCCAGCGCCACCAGCATGATGACGACGACGAGCAGGACGGCAGTGATGACGCTGTTCTGCAGCTCGTGCAGCATGTCGCGGATGTTCTTCGACTTGTCCTGGCTCAGCGTCACCTCGACGGTGGCTGGCCAGGTCTTGCGCAGCTCGGCGAGGACCGCTTTGGTCCGGTCGACGGTCTCGATGAGATTCGAGCCGGTCCGCTTGGAGACTTCGAGGACGATCGCAGACTTGCCGTTGACCCGGGTGATCGAGGTCGCGTCCTTGAAGGTCTGGCGCACCTCAGCAACGTCGCGCAGCGTCACGGCTGCGGCGCCGGTCGCAGCGATGGGGAAGCTCAGCACGTCCTCCGCTGTCTCGATCAGGCCCGGCACTTTGACGGCGAAGCGCCCGGTGGGGCCTTCCAGCGCGCCGGCCGCGACCAGACTGTTGCCGGCGTTGAACGCCGCGATGAGCTGGTCGAGCGAGGTGCCGTAGCTCTTGAGCAGCATCGGCTCGACGGTGATCTCCACCGCCTCGTCGCGCGCCCCGCGCAGCTCGGCGGTCAGCACGGAAGGGATCTGCTCGATCGCCGTCTTGGCCTGGCGGGCGAGGCGCAGAAGGGTGCGCTCCGGCACGTCGCCGCCCAGCGCCACCACGAGCACCGGGAAGAGCGAGAGGTTGACTTCGCGGACTTGCGGCTCGTCGGCGTCGCGCGGCAGGTCGCGCTTGGCGTCGTCGACCTTGGCGCGGACATCCGCCAGCGCGACGTTGGAATCGAATCCCGCCTCGAACTCGACCAGGACGTAGCCACCGCCCTCGAAGGCCGCGGCGCGCATCTCCTTGATGTTGGACACCGACTTCAATTGCGTCTCGAGCGGCCGCAGGATCAGGCGCTCGGCATCCTCGGGGCTGATGCCGCGCTGCGTGACGTTGACGTAGATGATCGGGATGCGGACATCGGGCTCCGCCTCCTTGGGAATCGCCAAGTAAGACAGAAAGCCGGCGATGAGCAGGAAGAGCAGCGTCGAGAGAGTCAGCCGCGCGTGCGAGATCGCATAGTCGACCGGATTGGCCATGGGACCTGCCTCAACGCGACGCGGCCGTGGCCCGGACGGGCTCGACGACTTGGCCATCGGCGACGAAATCCTGGCCCTGCACGATGACCTGTGTCCCGTTGGCGATTCCAGCGAGCCAGAAATGATCGGACGCGTCCTCGACGATCGTCACGGGTACCGAGCCGACCTTGCCATCGGTGCCGACCGTGCGGACGATCAGCCGGCCGTCGCTGGAGAAGGTGAGCGCCGAGCGCGGCAGTCGCGCGGCGTCGCTCGGAGCCAGGCGCAAGGTCACCGAGCAGGTGACGCCGTCGGCGAGCGTGGCGCCGGGATTGGGGATCTCGACATCGACGCGGTAGGTGCGGGTCTGGGCGCTGGCGCTACGCGAGATGAAGCGGATAGCGCCGTCTGCGGTCTCGCCGGTGACCAGCCGGACGGAGGCGCGGTCTCCGACCCGGAGGCCGGCGAGCTGGCGCTCGCTGACCTCGACCACGGCCAGCATCGGATCGAGAGCGATCACCTCGCCTATGATATGGCCGGCCTCGACGGCTTGGCCGCGCTCGACCGGCACCGTGTTGACCACGCCCGAGAGGGGAGCGAGCACCAGCACTTTCTCGCGCTCGGCGCGCGCCACGGCGAGTCCGGCCTCGGCCGAGCGCAGCTCCGCCTCGAGCTGGGGCCGGTTGATCTCCGCCAGCACGCCCCGCTCGATGAGCTGCAGGCGGGCGCGCAGCTCGGCGCGCCGCTGCTCGAGCCGGGCGCTGGCCTGGTTGACCTGGGCGTTGCGTGCCTCGTCCGAGAGCACTGCCATGGTGTCGCCGGTCTTTACCAGCGCGCCGCGCCGGACCTTGAGGTCGACAATCGTGCCTGCGGCGCGCGTAGTGGCGTTCGCCCGCTTGTCGGCCTCGGTGCGTCCGGACAGCACGACGGCCCGCGCATGCGGCTCGATCTGCGCCGCCATCACGGTGACGCGAAAGCGCGGCGCCTCCGCCGGAGGGGTAGCGCTGGCGGATGGACTACGATCGGCGCGGCCGATGACGCCGGAGCCGATCCATAGGGTCGCGGCGAGGATGAGGATAATGGCGGCAATACGGCTGAGCATCATGCGGTGGGCCCCTCCGGGGCCCGGTCGTCGAAGGGCACCTTGCCGGCGAGCAGGGCCTTGATCACGGTGAAGACGTTGGCGACATCGCGCGGGTAGTCGACATAGCGGCCGAGCGCGCGTGCCACGAACAGGCCATGGGAAAGCGCTAGGACAACGGATGCCGCCGCCTCGGCGTCAACGGAGACGGGAATGGCGCCGCGCGCCTTGGCGCCGGCGAATAATCCGGCCAGCCGCTCGCGGACCTCGCGGCCGAACTCGGCGTTGTGCGCGGCGACAGTCGGATTGCGCGTCGCCTCGGCCCAGATCTCCAGGCAGAGGATCGATTTTTCGCGCGGCTCATTCTCGAAATAGGCGCGCCCGAAGGCGCCGAAATCCGCGAGGAAATCGCCGCTATCGGGCAGGGTCGAGAACTTACGACGTAGCTCGGCGCGGTCATGCTCGGTGAGACCGGCCACCATGACGTCCTTCGAAGGGAAGTAGCGGTAGAGGTTACCGGGGCTCATCCCGGCTTCGGCCGCCACGTCTTGCATTGTCGTGCGGTGGAATCCGGCACGGACGAAGCAGCGTTCGGCGGCGTCAAGGATGGCCTGGCGACGGCTCGGGGCGTCGTCCGACGGGGTCATGGGGGGCCTGCGGGAGGGGGCTGGGATGAGCGTCCATGTGATAAATGAACGTTCATTCTCATGTCAAGCTGGCACTTTACAGGCCGCAATCAGGCCGCCTGGTGGGGCTCGGCCCTTTAGCT
>VGEI01000229.1 GCA_016869415.1 Alphaproteobacteria bacterium | reverse complement strand
CATTCTTCCCGGCGTGATAGAGGCCAGCGAGTCATCGATTCCCATTCTCGCCGTGACCACTGATGTCTCGGTGTCCTCGCGCGGCAGGTTTACGCTGACGGAGATCGATCAGGAAGCGCTGTTCCGGCCGCTGGCCAAGTGGAACCGGGTCATCGACCGTGCCGCCGACATTCCTAAGATGTTGCGCGCCGCCTTCACCCAGATGGCGACCGGCCGGCCCGGCGCAGCGCATCTCGGTTTGCCCTTCGATGTGCAGAAGGATGCCGTCGACGAAAGCGACGTCTGGGCCGACAAGGCGCTGGGCCGTTTTCCCGCACGCCGCGTCGGTCCTGATCCCGATGCTGCGGCCGAGGCGGCAGCATTGTTGCTAGCGGCAAAGGCGCCGCTGTTCATCTGCGGCGGCGGGGTTGTCATCTCCGGCGCCGAGAGCGAGCTCAAGGCACTTGCCGAGGCGCTGGGCGCACCGGTCGCCACCACGATCAGCGGTCAGGGCAGCATCTCGGAGATGCATCCGCTCTCGGTCGGCGTGGTCGGCTCGAACGGCGGCACGCCGTTCACCCGCGCCATTGTCGAGAAGGCCGACACGGTGATCTTCGTCGGCTGCCGCGCCGGCTCAGTGACCACCGAGCGCTGGCGCCATCCCGCACCCGGCAAGGCGAAGATCGTCCATATCGACATCGACCCGGCCGTGATCGGCACCAACTATCGGACCGATGCCGGCGTTGTTGGCGACGCTAGGCTGGTGCTGGCGGCCCTCGGCCGCGCAGTGATCGCCGGCACGCCGGACCTCGCCAGGCGCACGCTGACCGCCGCCGATGTGGCGGCAGCGCGCAAGGAAAAGCGCGCTGCTTTCGAGGCGCTGGCCAGATCCAATGACACGCCGATCAAGCCCGAGCGCGTAGTGGCTGAACTGCAGGCCGTGCTGCCCAACGACGCCGTCGTGGTCTGCGATCCCGGCACCCCGTGCCCCTATTTCTCAGCCTATTACGATTTCGAGACACCGGGCCGGCATTTCATCTCCAACCGCGCGCACGGCGCGCTCGGCTATTCCATGTCGGCTTCGGTCGGCGCCCATTATGGGCGGCCGAATGCCAAGGTGGTGGCGGTGATGGGCGACGGCAGTTTTGGTTTTACGGCAGGCGAGATGGAGACGATCGTTCGTCTGAAGCTGCCGATCACCATGGTGGTGATCTCCAACAGCGTCTATGGCTGGATCAAGGCCGGCCAGCGCTCGGGCTTCGGCGAGCGCTACTTCTCGGTCGATTTCAGCCGCACAGAGCATGCCAAGGTCGCCGAGGCCTTCGGCGTCAAGGCGTGGAAAGTCACGGAACCCGGCGAGCTGCGTGCGACGCTTGCCAAGGCCGTCGAGCATGGCGGACCGACGCTGGTCGACGTCATCACCCAGCCGCTCAACGAGGCGAAAGCGCCGGTATCGGAATGGGTGGCCTAGTTCCATGACCATTGCTGCCGGCGGCAAGGCGATCTACGGAGCGCGGCTCGGCATCCTGATGCTCGAGGCGCGTTTCCCGCGCATCCCCGGTGACATGGGCAATGCCGAGACCTGGCCGTTCCCGGTGCTCTACCGCGTGGTGCGCGGCGCCTCGCCGCAGCGTGTGGTGCTGCAGCGCGCCAACGGTCTGCTCGATGATTTTCTCGATGCGGCGTCCGATCTCGTCTCGCTCGGCGCCGACGGCATCACCACGAACTGCGGCTTCCTGTCGCTGTTCCAGAAGGACATTGCGGCGCGGGTGAAGGTACCGGTGGCCACCTCCAGCCTCATGCAGGTCCCCATGGTCCAGGCGCTGTTGCCGCCGGGCAAGCGCGTGGGCGTGATCACCGTGAGTGCCAAGACCCTCAGCCGCGATCATCTGATGGCGGCAGGCGCGCCCGAAGACATACCGATCGTCGGCACCGAGAACGGGGCCGAGTTCTTCCGCGCGATCGTCGGCAACGAGGAGAGGCTCGACGTGGCGGCTGCTGCGCGCGACATCCTCGACGCCGGCAAGGCGCTCGTGGCGCAGCACAAGGATGTCGGCGCCATCGTCCTCGAATGCACCAACATGGCGCCATACGCGGCCGCTTTGCGGGAGACCGTGAATCTGCCGGTCTTCGACATCTACAACTTCGTTACCTGGTTCCACGCCAGCCTCAAGCCGCGCGATTTCGGTCCGCCGGCCGACCGCCGCACGACGCTGGGCGAGGGCAACTAGGTACTTGCGGGCGGGTTGCGGCCTCCCGCCACGCCGCGTAAGGTCGTCGCGCTAAATAATCCGGCGACCATCAAGCACGGATGGGAGGAGGAAACATGCTGCGTACCTTGAGCGCTCTGGCTCTGCTGGGGCTCGTTGCCGCGCCTGCCGCGGCCCAGACCTATCCCGACCGCCCGATCACCTTCGTGGCGCCGTTCCCGCCAGGTGGCGTCGCCGACCAGGTCGGACGGCCCCTCGGCTCGGCCATGGAGAAGCTGCTCAAGCAGCCGATCGTGCTGCGCAACCAGCCCGGTGCGGGCGGTGCCGTGGGCATGGCCGCTGTGGCCCAGTCGCGGCCCGACGGTTACACGCTGCTCGTCGCCCTCTCCAGCATCTCGATCATTCCCGAGGCGGACAAGCTGTTCGCCCGCCAGCCGGCCTACACCATGGACCAGCTGGCGCCCATCGCGCTGATCTCGGCCGACCCGACGGTGATGGTGGTTAAGGCCGACAGCCCGTGGAAGACGGTCAAGGACTTCGTCGAGGATGCCAAGAAGCGCCCGGGCCAGATCGCCTACGCCTCTTCCGGTGTCTACGGCACGCTGCACGTGGCCATGGAGATGTTCGCCGTCGCGGCCGACATCAAGTTGCGCCACGTGCCGTTCTCGGGCGGCGGCCCGGCGGTGACGGCGCTGCTCGGCAACAACGTGCAGGCGCTGGCCTCGGGTCCCGGTCCGGTGCTCGCCCAGATCAAGGCGGGCACGCTGCGGCCGCTCGCCGGCTGGGGCGACAAGCGTATCCCGGCGCTGCCCGACGTGCCGACCTTCAAGGAGCTCGGCTACAAGGATGTCGAGTTCTACATCTGGGCCGGGCTGTTCGCGCCCAAGGCGACGCCTGCACCGGCGATCAACGCCCTGCGCGAGGCGGCGAAGAAGGCGGTGGACGATCCTGAGTTCAAGACGACGATGGGCAATCTCGGCTCGCCCATCTCCTATCTCGACGCGCCCGAGTTCCAGAAATTCTGGGACACCGACGCTGCGCGGCTGGCGGTGGCGGTGAAGAAGATCGGCAAAGTCGAGTAGTCGTCGACGAAAGGGGGAGTCTCAGAGGATGCCGCCAGCCGCGGGCGTCTGGTGGACCGGCGACCGCGTCGCTGGCCTGATTCTCGTCGCCATCGCTGCCATCGTCGTCGTCGAGACGATGGCGCTGCCGCTCGGCACCTTGTCACGTCCGGGGCCTGGCTACGCGCCGTTGATCTGCGCCGTTGTTCTCGCGGCTCTCGGCATTTTGGTCACGCTGCGGCGGGGTGGTGCGCCGGTCGCCAATTTGCGCTGGGGCGAGGCCCGGCACGCACTGCTGATCTTCGGTGCTGGCGCTTTCGCGGCACTGGCGCTCGAGCGCATCGGCTTCCGCCTGACCACGCTCGCCATCCTCGTCTTCCTGATCGGCGTGGTGGAGCGCAAGCCGCCGCTGCCCGTGGCGGCCGTGGCTGTCGCCATCTCCTTCGGCGGCTACTACCTGTTCTGGAACGTGCTGCGCGTGCCGCTGCCCACCGGGCCCTTCGGAATCTGACCCCATGTCCGGAAACTAGATAGTGATAGAGACGCTGCAGAACCTGGCGCTCGGCTTCTCGGTTGCGTTGGCGCCCAACGTGCTGTTCTACGCCGTGCTCGGCTGCGTGGTCGGCACGCTGGTCGGCGTGCTTCCCGGACTCGGGCCGCTGGCCGGCATCAGCCTGCTGCTGCCGCTCACCTTCGGCCTCAACCCGACCACAGCCATCGTACTGCTGGCCGGCATCTATTACGGCGCCATGTACGGCGGCTCGACCACCTCCATCCTGATGCGCATCCCGGGCGAGGCGGCCTCGGTGATGACCTGCGTCGACGGCTACGCCATGACCCAGAAGGGCCGCGCCGGTCCGGCGCTGGCCATCGCGGCGCTGGGCTCGTTCGTCGCCGGAACGCTCAGCGTCGTCGCGTTGATGCTGCTGGCCCCGCCGCTCGCCACCTTCGCCCTGCGCTTCGGCCCGCCGGAATACACGGCCCTGCTGCTGCTCGGCCTCATCGTGCTCGCCTACATGTCATCGGGCTCCATGCCCAAGACCCTGGCCATGGCCACGCTCGGCCTGGTGCTGGGAACGATCGGCATCGACGCGATGAGCGGTTTCTTGCGCTTCACCCACGGCGTCACCGAGCTCGGCGACGGGATCGGCATCGTGCCGGTGGCCGTGGGATTGTTCGGTCTGTCGGAGATCCTGCTGACCGCCGGCAAGGACACTCCGCCGCAGGTCTACAAGCCGAAGCTGCACGAGCTGGTCCCCACCGGCGAGGACGTGCGGCGCTCCGCGGCACCGACCCTGCGCGGCTCGCTGCTCGGCTTCCTCATCGGCATCATTCCGGGCTCGGCGCACATCATCTCCTCGTTCGTCTCCTACGGCGTCGAAAAGCGTCTGGCGAAGCGGCCGGAGGAATTCGGTCATGGTGCGATCGAGGGCGTGGCCGGCCCGGAATCGGCCAACAACGCAGCCGCGTCGGGGGCGTTCGTGCCGATGCTGGCCCTGGGTGTGCCCTCAGGCCCTATACCAGCGGTGATGATGGCCGCCCTGATGATCCATGGCGTGTCCCCCGGCCCGCTGCTGATGGAGCAGCAGCCGGCGCTGGTCTGGGGCTTCATCGCCAGCATGTATGTCGGCAACCTCGTGCTGCTGATCCTCAACCTGCCGATGGTCGGGCTGTTCGTGAATCTGCTGCGCGTGCCCTACGCCTATCTCTATCCCTGCATCGTCGTTTTCTGCGTCATCGGCGTCTATGCCGTGAACTCGAGTGTGGTCGATGTCTGGATCATGATCGTCACCGGTGCCGTCGGCTATTTCCTGCGCAAGCTCGACTTCGACATGGCGCCGGTCGTGCTCGGGCTGATCTTGTCGCCGATGCTTGAACTCAGCCTGCGCCAGTCACTGGCCATGTCGGCCGGGCGCTATGACATCTTCCTGCAGCGGCCGATCGCCGCGATCATGCTGGCGATCGTCGTCGTGCTGCTGGCGCTCAGCGTCTGGCCAGCCCTCAAGGGTGGGGGCGACTGGCGGACCCGCGTGGGTCTCGACGAGAAGCCCGGCTGAGCCGTACAACTGACCGATAACCTGCTGGGAATCCCATGGCCAAGAAACCTGCCTCCCGAAAGAAGAAGACCTCCACCCAGAAGACCGACCTGGTGACGGAGGCACGGCGCGATCTCGCCGCGGCTTTCCGCTGGGCGGCGCGCCTCGGCTTCAACGAGGGGACGTGCAACCATTTCAGCCTCAAGGTGCCCGGAGCCGAGAACCGCTACCTGCTCAACCCGCACGGTCTGCACTTCAGCGAGATCCGGGCCTCCGACCTGATTATGGTCGACGAGAAAGGCAAGGTGGTCGAAGGGGACTGGCCGATGGAGGAGACAGCGTTCTACCTCCACTCGCGCATCCACCGTGCCAACCCGGAGGCCAAGTGTGTGTTGCACACGCACATGCCCTACGCCACGGCGTTGACCATGGTCGAGGGCGGCAAACTGGAACCGGCGCTGCAGACGGCGCTGCGCTTTTACGGCCGTGTCGGCTACGACGACGATCTCGGCGGCTACAACGGCCTCGCCGTCAGCATCGAGGAGGGAGATCGCGTCTGCAAGGCACTGGGCAATCACCGCGTCCTGTTCATGGCCAACCACGGCGTCATGGTCGCAGCACCGACGGTCTATCAGGCTTTCGACGATCTCTACTATCTGGAACGTGCGGCCCAGGCTCAGGTCATCGCCATGTCGACCGGTAGGAAGCTCAAGCTGGTGGGCGACAACCTTGCCGCCCAGGCCCGTGACCAGATCCTGGCGCACAACGATCTCTACGCCCGGATCCACTTCACCTCCTTGCGCCGCATCCTCGACCGCGAGGCACCCGAGTACCGCAAGTGATGGGAGGCGCATGAGCGGCTCCCTCGCCCGGGTCGAA
>VGEI01000228.1 GCA_016869415.1 Alphaproteobacteria bacterium | reverse complement strand
GCTTCTCGCCCAAGACCGGCCGGCAGGCCGTGCACAACCTGCCGAGCATGCCCGGCCTCCTGGCGCTTCGCCGGGCGGGTGGCCTCCTCGTCGGCCTGGAAGACGGCCTCTATGCGTTTGACCCCGGTAAAGGGCTCGGAGAGCGGCTCATTGCCGTCGAGGCTGACGATCAGCGTACCCGCATCAACGACGGTGCCGCCGACGATGCCGGGCGGCTGTGGTTCGGAACCATGGACAAGGCCGGCTCGGGGCAACCCATCGGCAGCCTTTACTGCCTGTCACCTGGGCTGATGCTGCGGCTGGCAAGACCGCGGATCGCTGTGCCCAACGCGACGGCGTTCTCACCGGACGGCTTGACCTTCTACTTTGCCGACACGCCAACTCAGAGAGTGGACGCGCACAGCTACGATGCGCAGCGGGGGGAGGTCGGGCCGCCGCGCTCCTTCGTCCAGTATTCGTCCGCAGAGAAGCCGGATGGTGCCTGCGTCGATGCCGAGGGCGCTCTGTGGATTGCGGTGATCGAAGGTGGGCGCCTGGAGCGCCGGCTTGCCGATGGCACGCTGCATAGCGTGGTGGAATTGCCGGTCTCGCGGCCGACCATGCCGATGTTCGGCGGCGATAGCCGCACGCTCTTCATTACCTCACAGCGGCGCTTCCTCAGCGCCGAGAGGCTGGTGAAGGAGCCGCTGGCCGGTGACCTGCTGGCGGTCGAGGTCGAGGTGCCGGCGGGGCCGCAGCGGATGGTTGCCTTCTAGAAAAAGACCGCAAGAACCGGGTCGATCCACCGGCCGGCGGCGTGCAGAGTAGGCGCGTCGAAGGAGACCCGCTATGCCTTTCCGCATCATCGGCTTGCCGGCCGAGGCGTTCCAGCCGCTCTTTACCCTGTCCGACGAGGAACTCGCGGCGCGCGGCGCCATCAGGCGCATCGCCGATGATCGCCAGCCCGGCTATCCCTGCCGTGTCAGCCTGACGGACTCGAAACCCGGCGATCGCCTGATCCTGGCCAACTACGAGCACCATGCTGTCGCCTCGCCCTATCGCATGCGCTACGCCGTCTACGTGCGCGAGGGTGAGGAGCGGTATGATGCCGTAGATCGCGTACCCGAGCAGCTACGCATCCGCACCCTGGCGGTGCGCGCCTTCGACGCTGGCGGCATGGCCGTGGCGTGGGAGTTGACCTAGGGGCGTGAGCTGGAGGTGGCGATCAAGCGGCTCTTCGCCGATCCGCGGGCGCAATACATCCACGCCCACTACGCGGCGGCAGGCTGCTACGCGGCGCGGATCGACAGGGCGTAACCGACTGGCCGGGGATACCGGCTCCACCGCAAGGTCTTAGGCAGTCGACGAGGCCAGAGCCGGGCGGCGGCGTCCGCGCATGCGCTGCAGAAGCCAGAAGGCGATGGCGATGTTCACCAAATTCCAGCCGATGCCGTTGATCAGCGCGGCGGAATAGGAGCCGGTCCAGTCGTAGATAGCGCCGGAGAGCCAGCCGCCCAGGGCCATGCCGGCGAGCGTGGTCGAGATCGATAGGCTGACGCGGAACCCCGCTTCGTTGGCCGGAAAAAGCTCGCGCACGATCACGGCGTAGCTCGGCACGATGCCGCCCTGCACCAGGCCGAAGACGGCCGAGATGACGTAGAGGGAGACCAGCCCGTCGAACGGCAGATAGAGAGCGAGAGCGATGGCCTGCAGGATCGAGCTGAGCAGCAAGGTCGGCAGGCCGCCGATGCGATTGAGCACCCAGCCAAAGATAAGCCGGCTGGCGACGCCGAAGCCGAGCATCAGAGACAGCATCTCGGCGCCGCGCGCCGGACCGTAGCCCAGGTCGACGCACCAGGCGACAAGGTGGACCTGCGGCATCGACATGGCGACGCAGCAGCACAGGCCGGCAAAGGTCAGCAGGCCGTGCGTCACATTGGGTGGCAGCCCGATGGCGTCGTTGGCGTTGCCGGTGCTGGCCGCCTCGGCCGCCGGCTTCTGGGCCAGCGGACGGCGCCGCAGCACGAGGGCCAGCGGCAGCATGGTGGCGAGGCAGAACACGCCGATACCGATATGCGTCTGGCGCCAGCCGACGCTGGAGATGAAGTGCTCGAGGATCGGCGGCCAGAATACGCCGGAGACGTAGCTGCCGCCCGCGGCGAAGGACATGGCAAGGCCGCGATTGCGATCAAACCAGAGAGAAACGTCCGCCACGATCGGCGCGAAACTCGCCGAACTGCCAAGGCCGATGGTGACGCCGGAGATCAGCGCGAAGGTAGTGAGATTGGGCGCGAAGGCCGTCGCGATGTATCCGAAACTCATCAGGATCGTGCCGCCGACGAAGGGCGGCAGGATGCCGAAACGGTCGGCCAGCCGCCCGACCGCGATGCCGCCGACCATGAAACCCATGGCAGTCAATGTGTAAGGCAGCGAGGCTCCACCGCGTCCGACGCCGAAATCTACCTGCACGGCCGGCAATGCGACGACCAGCGACCATAGGCCGACACAGCCTAGGGTGCTGAGGGTGATCGAGGTGACGAGGCGGACCCAGGAATAGGGGGTTTCGATTGACGACGAGTCAGGTGCCACTGTGCATTGTTCCTTGGCGCGGCTCGACATCGAGCCGGGCGACGATGCCCGCGAGCTGGGGCGTCGGCGCCGGGTAGAGCTGCATGACCAGCGGATCGTGGCCGGGGATGATGTGATCCGGCGAGGCCGCAAGGCGCTCGATCTTGCGGTAGGCCTGGATCATGTCGTCGAGCCGGTAGGCGATGGTGAACAGCCGGTTCTTCTGGAAGTGCTCGTAATAGTGGCTGGCGTCGGAGGCCAGCACCATCCAGCCGCGCTGGGTGTGCACGCGCACGACCTGGAGCCCGGCGGTATGGCCGCCCATGCGGTGCAGCGAGATCCCGGGCGCCAGCTCGGCCTCGCCGTCGTGGAACTCGACCCGGCCCTTGAAGTTGAGCCGCACCATACCGACGACGTCCTCGCACTCGAAGCCGCCGGCGAAGAACGGATAACGCATGTGCCGCCCGGTGGCGTAGGTCATCTCCTTGTCCTGGAGATGGAAGCGCGCCTTGGGGAATTTGTGGGCGTTGCCGACATGGTCGTAGTGCAGGTGAGTGAGGATCACGTCCTCCGTCGTCTCGGCGCTGAGTCCGAGGAGGCCGAGGGACTCAGCCGGGCAGCGCAGGAACTGCCGCTTGCGCTGGGCGGCCATCTCGGCCGTGTAGCCGAGATCGACGACGTAGTGCCGGCCGGCACCCACGATCACCCAGATGAAATAATCCATGGGCATCGGCGTGTCATGGGGATCGCCGCCGATGAAATGCTCGGCCCGCGTGCCGTCGCGCGTGGCGTAGCGGATCGCGTAAACCTCATAGTTGGGCAGTGCGACCATGTCCTTCCCGGCGTGTTCTCGGACGGGATCATAGACCAGCGGTCGAGTGCGGTTCGCGCCCTTTCTGCTAGTCTGGCCGGCAAGCATGGGAGGGTTGCATCAATGTCGGGTCAGAAGGGGAGAGGCCAGACGACGCTGGGCTTCGTCGGCGTCGGGCGGATGGGTGGGCCGATGGCCTCGCGGCTGCTCGATGCCGGCTATGCGCTGTGCGTCTTCGACACCAGTCCCAAGGCGCTAGCGCCCCTGGTGGCGCGCGGCGCCCGAACAGCCGCCTCGCCAGCCGATGTGGCGGCGAGCGCTGCGACCGTGCTTCTCAGCCTGCCGATGCCCGATATCGTGCAGAGCGTGACCCTGGGTGAGCATGGGCTGATCCACGGGCCGATGGTACAAACGGTGATCGACCTCTCGACTACCGGACCGCGGGCCGCGGCCGTGGCCGCCGCCGGTCTGGCGGGGAAAAACATCGCCTGGGTTGACGCGCCGGTGAGCGGCGGCGTCGCCGGCGCCAAGGCCGGCACGCTGTCGGTCATGGTGTCGTGCCTCAAGTCGGTCTATCCGACCATCGAGCCGGTCCTCAAGAATTTCGGCAAGCTGTTCTTCGTCGGCGAGAAGCCGGGCCTCGGCCAGTCGGCGAAGCTGGCCAACAACCTGCTGGGCGCAGCGGCCATCGCCGTCTCGGCCGAGGCCATGGCCATGGCGGTCAAAGCCGGCATCGACGCGCGCACGATGATCGACATCATCAACGTCAGCAGCGGTCGCAACAGCGCCACGCTCGACAAATTTCCCAAGTCGATCCTCACCGGCAAATTCGACTGGGGCTTCGCCACCGGCCTGTCCTACAAGGACGTGCGCATGTGCGTCGACGAGGCCGAGGCCATCGGCGTGCCGATGGTCGTGGGGGCTGCAGTGCGGCAGATCCTGGCCATCACCCAGGCCCGGCTGGGGCCGGACTCCGATTTCACGGAGATCGCCCGGGTGGTCGAGGACTGGGCGGGCGTCGAGATCCGGGGCTAGGGATGATCGTCGGCAATCAGCAGGAACTGAGCGAGCAGGTGCTCCGGGTGATGGAGCAGACCGAGGATCCGCGCCTGCGCGAGATCATGGTAGCGCTGGTCAGGCACCTGCACGAATTCGTCCGCGAGGTGCGGCTCAGCGAGGAGGAATTCCGCACGGCGGCGGCGATCGTCGCGCGCCTGGGCCAGCTCACCACCGACACGCATAACGAGGTGGTGCTCATGGCGGGGTCGCTGGGCGTCTCGTCACTGGTCTGCCTGCTCAACAACGGCAACAACGGCACGAGCGAGACCTCGCAGAACCTGCTGGGGCCCTTCTGGCGGCTCAACTCGCCCCGCATGTCGAACGGAGATTCGATTGTCCGTTCACCCACACCCGGCCCGGTGCTGTTCATGACTGCGCAGGTGGTTGATCAGAAGAAGCAACCGGTAGCCGGGGCGGAGGTCGATATCTGGCAGTCCTCGCCTGCCGGCTACTACGAGAACCAGGACGACAGCCAGGTCGAGATGAATCTGCGCGGCAAGTTCATCACCGATGCGCAAGGCCGCTTCTGGTTCCGCTCGGTCAAGCCGGCGGGCTATCCCATTCCCACCGATGGCGTGGTGGGCAATCTGCTGAAGCTGCAGAAGCGCCACCCCTTCCGGCCGGCGCACGTTCATGCGCTGATCTTCAAGCCCGGCTTGAAGACCCTGATCTCCCAGGTCTATGCCGGCGACGATCCCAACCTCGAGAGCGATACGCAGTTCGGCGTGACCAGGGCTCTGGTCGGGAATTTCGTGCCGCACCACGAGCCGCATCCGACCGTGCCGGATGCCGGCACGCCGTGGTACACGCTCCACTATACCTTCGTCATGGAGCCGGGGGAGGCGAAGCTGCCCCGCCCTCCGATCAAGTAGGCCGCCGACCGAATGAGCACAGGCCAGAAGAAGCGCGGAGCGTCCCAGCGCACCAACGACCCCGAGCGGACCAAACGCGACATCGTCACGGTCGCCACCCATGAATTCGCCGAGAACGGCCTGAGCGGGGCGCGCGTCGACGAAATCGCCGCGCGCACCAAGACCAGCAAGCGGATGATCTACTACTACTTCGGCAGCAAGGAGGGCCTCTACCTCGCCGTGCTGGAGGAGGCCTACCGTCACATCCGCAACATCGAGGGCGAGCTCAAGGTCGACCATCTCTCCCCCGACGAGGGGTTGGCCCAGCTCGTCCGTTCGACCTTCGACTATCACCTGGCCAATCCGGATTTCGCGCGGCTGGTGATGAACGAGAACATGCATCGCGGCGAGTTCATCGGGCAGTCGACGATCATCCAGAAGCTCAACCTGCCGGCCATCCAGTCAGTGCGCAGCCTCTATGAGCGCGGACGCAAAGCCGATGTCTTCCGCGACGGCATCGACCCGGTCGAGCTGCACTGGACGATCAGCGCGCTCTGCCTGTTCAACGTCTCCAACCGCTACACCTTCTCGATCATCTTCAAGCGCGACCTCGGCTCCGCGCCCGTTCTGGCGGCGCGCCGCCAGACTGCCGTAGAGACGATCCTCAGCTTTGTTCGCAAGTAGCCAGGCCCCGCCTCTGTTCGGCTTGTGTTGACAGACTAACTATTTAGTACATCATACGGCGAACACCCCGCCCGGCCGTTAACGAACCGATCCAAGGAGGAACCATGCCCTCGATCACCCGTCGCTCCGTGCTCGCTGCCGGCGCCGCTTCCGCCGCCATCCTGTCGGCGCCGTCCGTCTTCGCCCAGGCCAAGCCGAAGCTGCGCATCGCCGCGGTGTTCACCGACCAGGACATTCGC
>VGEI01000227.1 GCA_016869415.1 Alphaproteobacteria bacterium | reverse complement strand
CGCGACCAACGCCGGCTGGAACGAGGAGATGCTCTCGGCCGAGCTGGCGGCGCTGAAGGACGAAGCCTTCGATCTCGAGTTGCTGGGCTTCGACGATGCCGATCTCGATCGTCTACTGGCAGCGACCTTCGAGGAAAGCGAGGACATCGACGAAGCGCCTGAGCCGCCGACCGATCCGATCAGCCGGCCCGGCGATATCTGGGTCTGTGGCGAGCACCGCGTCCTGTGCGGCGATGCGACGGTGCTGAGCGATGTCGAGACGCTGCTGGGCGGCGAGCTGGCCGACATGGCCTTCACCGATCCGCCCTACAACGTGAACTACGCCAACTCGGCCAAGGACAAGCTGCGCGGCAAGAACCGGCCGATCCTCAACGATGCGCTCGGCGACGCGTTCGGCGCCTTCCTCTACGACGCTTGCGTCAACCTGCTGACCGTCACGAAGGGCGGGGTCTATATCTGCATGTCGTCGTCCGAACTCGACGCGCTGCAGAAGGCGTTTCGCGCCGCCGGCGGCAAGTGGTCGACCTTCGTGATCTGGGCCAAGAACACCTTCACGCTGGGCCGCGCGGACTACCAGCGCCAGTACGAGCCCATCCTCTATGGCTGGAAGGACGGCACCGATCATTACTGGTGCGGCGCGCGCGATCAGGGCGATGTCTGGTTCTTCGACAAGCCGACGAAGAACGATCTGCACCCGACGATGAAGCCGGTCGCGCTGGTCGAGCGCGCGATCCGCAACTCCTCGAAGAGCCGCGACATCGTCCTCGATCTCTTCGGCGGCTCCGGCACGACGATGATCGCTGCGGAACGCGCCGGCCGCCGCGCGCGTCTGGTCGAACTCGATCCCCGCTATGTCGACGTCATCGTGCGCCGCTGGCAGGAGACGACCGGCGGCAGCGCCGTGCATGCTGCCACCGGCCAGTCCTTCGCCGAGGTCACGCCGTGATGCGGTAGATCCGTTCGCTGCCCTCGGCCTTCTGCGAGACGATGTTCAGCCCGAGCTTCTTCTTGAGGGCGCCGGCGATCGCGCCACGGACCGTGTGCTGCTGCCAGTTGAAGGCCGCGGCGATCTCGGGGACCGTCGCCCCCTCGGGCCGTTGGAGCATCGCGATCAGGCTGGCCTGCTTGCTGTTCGCCCGTGCGCGCCGCGGTGCCTTCGGTGCTGTGGCCTGGGCCTCGCTGTTGGTGTCGGCCGCGGGTAGATCCTGCTCCGCGGGCATCGCGTCGACAAGGCCGCCGTCGTCGATGGCGGCGGCGTTCGGCTCCTGCGTGGCGTGATCGTCCTCGGCTGTGCTCTTGCTGTCGGGCGCGAGGCCGAGCGCGACGAAAGCGGCGCCGGTCGCCACCAGCGTCAGGCGCTCGCCATTGTCGGTCTCGCGCCAAACCGCGTCATCGAGCATCGGGTGGAAGGCGACCTGGCGGGCCGAGACCTCTTCGACCAGCCCTTTTGCGAGCAGGCTGCCGACCACCTTGGCGACGGCGCCGCCCCTCAGTGTCTGGGGCAGGGGGAGCACCATCCGGTCATCGCGCTGGCAGGCGGCGTTGAGGACGACGAGCTGGGTGTCGGAGAGCTTCATGGCGGCGGGTCCTTTCGATCCGAGCGGCGGTCGCGACCATCGCGGCGCTGCTACGACCCCGAGCCCCGCCGGGCCTGCCGGTCGGGGCCGTTGCGGGGCGAGCGCGCGGCTCAGTCGGCGTATTCGCCCTCGCGGAAGGCGAGGTCGGTGATGCGCTTCAGCAGCCCGGCGTAGTGGGCGAGGGCGCCGACATCGCCCCAGTCGATCGAGGTCTCGACGCAGCCGAAATGGTCGTCGCTGAGGTCCCTGAGCCGCGCGAGCGCGGTGTCGATCTCGGCCTTGCGGATCAGGAAGGCCTGGAGGGCGGTGGGTTCGTTGCGGCGTTCGGTCATCGGTGGCTCCCCGTGTTGGTGCGCCGATGAATGCTTCACTTCGCAGGGGAGCCAACTCGAATGATGCGTCGTTTCATTGCTTTCTTCGCGGCCGCTTGATCATGAGATTATCGATCGCCGGCACCGGCTCGTGTCGCTCGCAGGTCTGTGCGCCGCAACGCGCGGCGAGAGGTCTCCGCAAAGACTGCGGACAAAGCACCGGACTTCGCCGCACCGGCCCCCGTGATCGCTCTCTCGTGGCGTGGAGCCGACTGGCCGTCTTGGAGTGCTGCTGACGATGGCCATGTCGATCCGTGCCTACGCGCGCCATCGCGGCGTGAGCCATGTCGCAGTCCTGCGCGCGGCAAAGTCCGGGCGCGTACCCCTTGAGCCTGATGGCACGATCGACCCGGCCAAGGCCGACGCGGCCTGGGCCCGCACGACCGATCCCAGCCGCGCCAAGCCCGTGGGCCTGAAGCCCGTCGCCGAGGCGGCGGTCGGTTCTGTGCGCGAGACGCTCAAGGAGCAGGGTCTGCCGGCGAGCGGCAACGTCACCTTCGTCCAGGCGCGCACCGCCCACGAGATCGCCAAGGCGCATCTCGCGAGGCTGCGGCTGCAGCGCATGAAGGGCGAGTTGGTCGATCGCGCCCGCGCGACCGCGCTCGTCTTCAGGCTCGCGCGCGAGGAGCGCGATGCCTGGGTCAACTGGCCGGCGCGCGTCGCGGCATTGATGGCGGCCGAACTCGGGCTCGAGGCACACCCGATGCAGAAGACCCTGGAGACGCATGTCCGCGCCCATCTCGCCGAGCTCGCCGAGACCCGACCCGAGTTCCGCTAAGGCATTGCGGCATCGTGCCGCAGGGCGCGGCCCATGGGCCCGAGGCGCATGGCCTCGATTGGCTCTGGATCGTGAAGTAGCCTTCAACTAGCCTTGGGACAGTAAGGGGATGAGTTTTCGAATGAGTTGGCTTCGCAGCCGCATAATCGCCTCGTCGGGTGCCCTGTCGGGTGCCCTCGCGGTGCTGTTGCTGCTCTGTGCCGTTCAGATCCACCACGTTCACGACGTCAGATCGGCTCTGCTCCCGAATTGGCAAGCGGCCCTGTGCGTCACTGGCGAGCAGCATGCCGACGGGACTTCTCGGGCGCCGGTTGGCGATCACGGGATTCCGGAATGCCCAGCGTGCTTCGTGGGTAAATCGGCCGGTTCTCTGCACGCGTCTGCAGGTGCGACGCTGGAATTCGCGCAATGGAGCCCCCTCGCTGGGTCGCCGTCTGCGCCTGCCGGGCCTGGATCCGACCTCCGACACAACCCAGCACAGGCGCGCGCACCTCCTGAAACGGCGTGAACCGCGATCGGTCCCATCTTTCGGGATCACCGCATTTCATCGTTTCCAGGAGATCAAGATCATGAACCGTTCCTCCACGGCCGCGATGCTCGTCGCTGCCGCACTTGCCGTGCCGTCCCTGTCGCACGCCCACGCAACCCTCGAGGTTCAGGAAGCCCGCGCCGGCACCTGGTACAAGGCACGCATGGGCATCGCCCATGGCTGCGCTGGCTCGCCAACCCTGACCGTTCGGATCCAATTGCCATCCGACGTCATGGGCGTGAAGCCTCAGCCTAAGCCGGGCTGGACGCTCCAGATCCATCGCACCAAACTTGATCAGCCGATCATCGGCAGTCATGGGGAGCAGATCACCGAGCGGGTCAGCGAAGTCCGCTGGACGGGCGGACGGCTGCTCGACGAGCATCTCGATGAGTTCGTCATGCAGTTCCGCCTACCGAACCGCCCCAACGAGACGCTGTACTTCCCGACCATCCAGGAGTGCGAGACGGGGGTGCATCGCTGGATCGAGATCCCGGCGACTGGACGCGCGCGTAGCGACTACAAGGAGCCGGCGCCGCATCTGCGGTTGTTGCCAGCTCCCGGTTCCGCGCATTGAGGCGGATGGCCCGGTCGCCTCGCGCGGCCGGGCCTTCTCGTCGATTTTGATGAAGCGGCTCTTCACCGTTTTGCTCGTGGCGCTGTGCCTGTCCGTGTTCGGACCGCGGAGCGCCGATGGGCATGCGCAGCTGCGCGCGAGCGCGCCCGCATCTGGCGCGCTGCTCGACACCGGACCCGACCAGGTACGGCTCGTCTTCAATGAACCGGTCGGGCTCCTGCAATTGCGCTGGGTGCAGCCCAGCGGGACGGTCGCCGCGCCCGAAGCCTCCGTGAACGGTCCCGCGATCATCGTCGTGCCGCCACCGCGCCTCGTACCCGGCACGCATGCGCTGGTGTGGCGCGTGGTTTCGGCCGATGGGCATCCTGTCGGAGGCACGCTGCTGTTCTCGATCGGGCATCGGTCGCAAGCGCCACAAGGCGAGACCGAAAGTGCCGGGGCCATCGCCGCGGCCGGCGGACGATGGGCGCTGATCGTGCTCCTGGTGTTCGGTTCCGGCGCGAACGCCTGGGCGGCGCTGTCGGGTCGTTCGCCTCCGGACCGACGGCGGGCGATCGCGGGCGCGACGATGGGGTGTGTCGCATTTATGCTCGCAGGACAGGCGATGGACCTTGCGGCGTGCGGTTTGCTCGGTCTCCTTGCGCGACATCCATGGGAACTCGTCGCTGGAAGTCCCTTCATGTGGACGGCAGTCCTGGCGATCGTAGCCGTCGGCATCCCGCTTGCAGCGCCGCGCGGATTGGCTGCCGCCGCCGCGAGTATGCTCGCCGCCGCCCTCTCCTTCGCCGCGTCGGGACACGCCGCAACGGCCGAACCGCGCCCGTTCATGGCGATCGCGGTCACGATCCATGCTGCTGCGATGCTGCTCTGGCTGGGCGCCTTGCCGGACCTGTTGCGTGCGACGCGGGAGGTCGTGGATGTGTCGATCTACCGGCGCTTCGCACGCGTCGCCACGCCGACGGTGCTCGCGCTGGCGATTTCGGGTACCGCCCTCGCGGCGGCGCAATTGACCTCCCCGCACGCGCTGATCGACACGCCTTACGGCCTGGTCCTCTCGGCCAAACTCGGCCTCGTCGTCCTGATGCTGTCGCTTGCTGCCACGAACCGCCTTGTCCTGGTGCCGGCGATGGCCCGCGGATCGATGACCGCCCGTTTCGGGCTCCGGCGCTCGATATGCGTGGAGATCGTTCTGGGTACCGCGATCCTTGCCTTGGCTGCCGGGTTCCGTCTGACCTTGCCGCCGCGGGCAAGCAATGGTGTCCATGGGCATTTCCACGGCGAACACGTGATGGCTGACATCTCGATGTTTCCAGGGAAAGTCGGCGTAAATCGAATCGAAGCGCGCATCGTCGACATCAATGGCGAGACGGTCGCGCCCCTCGAGATCGGCATGGCGGCCATCTCAGGACGGGATGGCATTGGGCCGATCGAGATCCGCTTGGCCCCGCCGCGCGGGCCCGGTGCACCTTGGACCGGTGTCATCGTCCTGCCTAAGGCAGGCATCTGGGAGCTCGAAGTCGGTATCCTTGTCGACGATTTCACGAAGGAAACGCTCTCCACCGAGATTGAACTGCGGTGATGCACCTGACGAGCGCTGTATCGACAAAGTCGAAGGATCGGCGAGCGGGGTCGCCCCCGTAGCGCGACACATGGGTCAATTGGCCAGCGCGCATCGCAGCCCTGATGGCGGCCGAACTCGGCGTCGAAGCCCATCCGATGCAAAAGGTTCTTGAGACGCATGTCCGCGCCCATCTCGCCGAGCTTGCCGAGATCAGACCCGAGTTCCGTTGATGCTTTCGCCTTCGAAGGCGCAGACGAACTCTGGAGATCCTGGCGCGATGGGCTCACGCCCGATCCGCTGCTTACCGTCTCGGAATGGGCCGATCGCCATCGCTTCTTGAGCCCACGCGCCTCGGCCGAGCCCGGGCGCTACAGAACGGATCGCACACCCTACATGCGCGCGATCATGGACGCGCTATCGCCGTCACATCCAGTGCGGCGCATCGTCTTCATGAAGGCGGCGCAGGTCGGCGCGACGGAAGCAGGAAACAATTGGATCGGCTATGTGATCCACCATGCACCGGGGCCAATGCTTTCGGTTCAGCCGACAGTGGAGCTTGCCAAGCGGTTCTCGCGTCAACGCATCGAGCCGCTAATCGCCGAAAGCCCGAGCTTGCGCGAACGGGTCAAGCCATCCCGGGCGCGGGACGCCGGTAACACGGTCCTGTCGAAAGAGTTTCCGGCAGGGCTTCTGGTGATCACCGGGGCGAACAGCGCGGTGGGGCTGCGCTCAATGCCGGCGCGCTATTTGTTTCTGGACGAGGTCGATGCTTATCCGCCCTCGGCCGACGAGGAAGGCGATCCGGTTGCGCTGGCTG
>VGEI01000226.1 GCA_016869415.1 Alphaproteobacteria bacterium | reverse complement strand
CAGGCATCCCCTCAATCACGAATGGGACCACATTTCTTTCTGCCAGATATGCGCCCCTGTCTCGAAGGTCGATGGCGTCCTGACCGGCGCGAATGCAGTGTCCATTCGCCCCGGAAAGGTAGATCGTTCGCCGACGGGGACTGGCTGCTCCGCGCGAATGGCGCTGCTTCATGCGAAGGGCCAGATGAGAGTTGGAGATCGTTTCGTCGGGCTGTCGATCATCGGCTCGCGCTTCGACTGCAGCATCGAAGAGGAGGTCATGGTCGGCAGCAAACGGGGCGTGATTCCGACCGTGGCCGGCACCGCCTGGATCACCGGGACGCATCAGTACATGCTCGATCCCGGCGATCCCTATCCGGCCGGCTATCGGCTGTCGGACACTTGGCCGCAGCCGAAAACCTGATCGCCTGCCAAGGCCGCTGAATGCCGCCGGATGGTGGTCGACCGCACCCTCTTAACCTTCTGAGAAACGTTACTATTTTGTCATCGGCACTCCGCATCCCGGAGCGCTAATGAAACCCTTGCAAAACGCTCCTGTTGCCTTAAATCAGGGGCGCTTGCGGCCCCGGGACGGACGAGATTTTCTGGCGAAGGCCACCTCCGCCACGGCAGCCGCTATGCGACAGAGAACAACTACACGTCGGGGACCCTGGTCATGTCGGAAATGCTGTCGGTCCGGAACCTGAGCAAGCGCTTCGGTGCCATCCAGGCCGTCGATAACGTCTCCTTCACGGTCAAACGCGGCGAGGTGCTCGGCTTCCTCGGGCCCAACGGTGCGGGCAAGTCGACGACCATGAAGATGATCACCGGCTTCCTGGCGCCGACCGCGGGCACGGCCATCGTCTGCGACCACGACGTCACCCGGGACCCGGTCGCGGTGAAGAGCAAGATCGGCTACCTGCCCGAGGGTGCGCCGGCCTATCCCGACATGACGCCACAGGCATTCCTCAGTTTCGTCGGCGGCATCCGCGGCTACAGCGGCGCCAAGAAGCAGGCGCGTATCGAGCGCGCTGCCCATCTGCTGCACCTCGAGGGAGTGATGCAGCGGCCGATCGACACGCTGTCGAAAGGCTTCAAGCGCCGCGTCGGCTTGGCCCAGGCGATCCTGCACGATCCCGAGGTGCTCATCCTCGACGAGCCGACCGACGGCCTCGACCCCAATCAGAAGCACGAGGTGCGCACGCTGATCTCCAACCTCGCGAAGGACAAGGCGGTCATCATCTCGACCCACATCCTCGAGGAGGTAGACGCCGTATGCACGCGGGCCATGATCATCTCGCAGGGCCGCGTCGTGGTCGACGGCACACCGGACGAGCTCGCGGCGCGCTCGCGCTACCACAACGCCGTTTCGATCGTGCTTAAGGCACAGGTGATGCACAAAGTGGACGAACAGGTCCGCAAGCTGCCCATAGTGGCCGGGACCGAGCAGATCCAGGGTGAGGACGGGCTCGCCTGCCTCGTCGCCTTTGCCCATGGTGGCCAGCCGATCATCGCCGAGATCAGCCAGATCGCCCGCGACCCGGCGAACCAGGTCGAGGAGGTGCGCGTCGAGCGCGGCAGACTCGACGAGGTCTTCCGCACCGTTACCGAAGGCCGGAGCTGACCCATGCGCAACCTCTGCCATATCTTTTCGCGCGAGCTCGGCGGCTACTTCGCCACCCCGGTCGCCTACGTCTTCCTGGTCATCTTCCTCGGCATGGCCGGCGCCTTCACCTTCTATCTCGGCAATTTCTTCGACCGCGGTCAGGCCGATCTCAGCTCCTTTTTCGTCTTCCATCCCTGGCTCTACCTGATCCTCATCCCGGCCCTCTCCATGCGGCTGTGGGCCGAGGAGCGCAAGAGCGGCACGATCGAACTCTTCCTCACCCTGCCCATCTCCATCGCCGAGGCGGTGCTGGGTAAGTTCCTCGCCGCCTGGGCCTTCACCGGCATCGCGCTGGCCCTCACCTTCCCCATCTGGATCACGGTGAACCTGCTCGGCAGCCCCGACAACGGCGTGATCCTGGCGGGCTATATCGGCAGCCTGCTGATGGCCGGCGGCTATCTGGCGATCGGCGCAGCGGTCTCGGCCGCGACCAAGAACCAGGTCATCGCCTTCGTCGTCGCGGCGGCGCTGTGCTTCATCTTCACGGTCAGCGGCTCGCCCATCGTGCTCAACTTCTTCTCCGGCTGGGCGCCGCAGGCGATCGTCGAGGTCGTCGCCTCGTTCAGCTTCGTGGCACATTTCAACGCCATCACCCGCGGCGTCATCGACGGGCGCGACATCGTCTACTTCGGCACGCTGATCGCCGTCTTCCTCTTTGCCAACGCGGCCATCGTCGACCTCAAGAAATCGTCCTGAGCCATGAGCAATATCCCCTCCCTGACTCCCGCCTCGCCGTCCCGCCGCAACCTGCTCTCCCTCGGCGGGATCGTCCTTGCCCTGATCGTCTTCGTGGCGATCAACGTCGTCGCCAACCGGACGCTGTCGACGACGCGGCTCGACCTGACCGCTGACCGGCTCTTCACGCTTTCCGCCGGCACCAAATCGGTGCTGGCGAAGATCGAGGAGCCGCTGACCCTGCGCTTCTATTTCTCCGACAGGCTGGGCCGCGAGATCCCCAGCTACGCGGTCTACGCCACGCGTATCCGCGAGATGCTGCAGGAGTACCAGACCGCTTCGCGCGGCAAGATCAAGCTCGAGGTCATCGACCCGCGGCCGTTCTCCGACGAGGAAGACCGCGCCGTCGGCTTCGGCCTGCAGGGCGTGCCGGTCAACCAGGGCGGCGACCTCGTCTATTTCGGCCTTGCCGCCACGAATACGGCGGACAAGGAGGAGGTCATCGCCTTCTTCCAGCCGGAGCGCGAGCGCTTCCTCGAGTATGACCTGACCAAGATCGTCTACAACCTCACCATCACCAAGAAGCCGTCGGTCGGCTTACTGACCATGCTGCCCGTCACCGGCGACATGCGCCAGCGCCCACCCGAGCCCTGGGCGATCCATAGCCAGCTCAACCAATTCTTCGACCTGAAGATGATCGAACGCGACGCCGCCGCCATCCCGGCGGAGATCGGCGTGCTGATCGTCGCCCATCCGCAGAATCTGCCGGAGAAGACGCTCTACGCCATCGACCAGTTCGTGCTGCGCGGCGGACGGGCGCTGGTCTTCGTCGACCCGCACGCCGAGGGCGAGATGACGCGGCCCGGCATGGCGGCGCAGACCGGTCTCACCGCCTCGAATCTGAAGCCGCTGTTCGATGCCTGGGGCATCGAGATGGTCGAGGGCAAGGTCGCCGGCGACCGCCTCGCCGCCAGGCGGGTGAACGCTGGCACCGACACGCGCGTGCGCGCTGTCGACTATCTGGCTTGGCTCAGCCTGCGCGACGACGGGCACTTCAATCGCAGCGACGTCCTGACGGCCGAGACGGGCGTGCTGCAGCTGGCTTCGGCCGGGGTGCTCAAGGCGAAAGAGGGTGCGACCACCACCCTGACGCCGCTGGTGCGCACCAGCCCGCAATCGACCCAGATCGAGGTCGACGCCGTGAAGACGCAGCCTGATCCGGTGAAGATCCTCGCCGAGTTCAAGCCCGACAATCAGCCCTATATCCTGGCGGCGCGCGTCGCCGGCCCGGTGAAGAGCGCCTTCCCCGATGGGCCGCCGCCCGAGCCCAAGAAGGAGGGCGAGGAAGCGCCGGCGAACCCGGCCGCCGCCGCAACGCCGCCGGCCGAGGCGCTCAAAGAATCCAAGGTACCGGCCAACCTCATCGTGGTGGCCGATACCGATCTGCTCGAGGACCGCTTCTGGGCCCAGGTCCAGGAATTCTTCGGCCAGCGCATGATCATCCCGGCCGCCTCCAACGGCGATTTCGTGGTCAACGCGGTGGACAATTTGCTGGGCAGCGACGACCTGATCAGCCTGCGGACCCGCGGCATGTCGGCCCGGCCGTTCCTTACCGTGCAGGAGCTGCAGCGCGACGCCGAGCTCAAGTTCCGCGCCAAGGAGCGCGAGCTGACCGAGAAGCTGCGCGACACGGAGAAGAAGCTCAGCGAGCTGCAGAGCCAGAGCCAGCCGCAGGGTGAGGCGGGGCGTGCCATTGTCTCGCGCGAGCAGCAGGAGGCGATCGAGAAGTTCCGCGCCGACATGCTGGGCATCCGCCGCGAGCTGCGCGACGTGCAGCACGAGCTGCGCCGCGACATCGAGGCGCTGGACATGACCCTGAAGTTCGTCAACATCGGCCTGGTACCGATCCTCGTCGGCATCGCCGCCATCATCGTCGGCGTCGTGCGCGTCCGCCGCCGGGCCCCGGCGCGGCGCGCGGTGGCCGCCGGCACTGCCTGAGAAGGGAGAAGGTCGCATGAAGTCGTCGCATGTGATCGCGCTGGGCATCGTCGCGGCTGTGGCCGTGGGCGGCGCGGTGGCCGTCAGCCTGTCGGGCCCGGGCTCGAACACGCCCTCGGCCTCAGAGCGCGTGTTTCCCGCGCTGGCGGGCAGGATCAACGACGTCACCAGCCTGAGCGTGGCGCGCAAGGATGAAAGCGTCACCGTGACACGCAAGGGCGATGCCTGGGTGGTGCCGGCCAAGCACGACTATCCGGCCGCCTTCGACAAAGTCCGCCGCCTGCTGCTCGACCTCTCCGACCTGCGGCCGCTCGAGCAAAAGACCAGCTCGCCCGCCCTCTTCGCCTCGCTCGAGCTCGAGGATCTGTCGCAGGCCGACGCCAAGTCGACCCTGGTGACGCTCAAGGATGCCGGCGGCGGCGAGATTCTCGCGACCTATGTCGGCAAGCAGCGCTTCGGCCGCGGCACCGGCGGCGACGGCACCTATGTGCGCCGGGCCGGCGGCAACGAGACCTGGCTGGCCAAAGGCCGGGTGCAGCCGGATAAGGGCCTGCTCAACTGGCTCGACAAGAATCTCTCCGACGTGGCGCGCGAGCGCGTCGCGGCGATCACCGTGGTGCATGCCGACGGCGCGAAGGTCGAGGTGGCGCGGGAGAAGGTGAGCGACAAGAACTTCGCCCTGAAGAACCAGGTGCCGGAGGGCAAGAAGGTCAAGTCTGAGTGGGACATCAACAATCTCGCCTCGCCCTTCGAGCGGCTGGAGCTCGAAGATGTGCGGCCGCTCAGCGAGATCCTGGTGGTGGCCGGCGGGCCCTATGGCGAGATCACCACCTTCGACGGGATGATCGTGCGTGCCGACCTGGTCGAGGCCGACGCCCAGACCTGGGTGAAGCTCTCGGCGCGCTATCAGGCGCCGGCGGCCGAGCCCTCCGAGGAAGAGAAGAAGGAAGGCAAGCTGAAGAGCGCCGGCGAGGTGAAAGAAGAGGTTGAAGCTCTCAACGCCAAAGTGGCGGCGTGGGCCTACCGCTTGCCCGACTGGAAGACGGACAATCTGCGCAAAAAACTCTCCGACCTGGTCGAGGAGGAGAAGAAGGGCTCCTGACTGGCGCCGCCAAGGCGCGTCAAAAGCCATTTCACGTCGTGTCTAGAATATTGATCTAGACCGGCAATTTCCCGGCCTCATGTCCGGAATGTCTGTTATTTTACGTCGGCCGCGACCTGCAGCTTGAGAATGCGGCCGGGATTGCGCGGCGGCTCGCCCTTGGGGATCTTGTCGATCAGTTCCATCCCCGAGATGACACGGCCCCAGACGGTGTACTGGCCGTTGAGGTGCGAGGCCGGCGCGAACATGATGAAGAACTGGCTGTCGGCGCTGTTCGGGTCGTTGGTGCGCGCCGCGCCGATCGTGCCGCGGACGAAGGGCTCGCGGCTGAACTCGGCCGGCAGCTTGGTGCCCGAGCCGCCGGTGCCGTTGCCCTTGGGGTCGCCGGTCTGTGCCATGAAGCCGTCGATCACCCGGTGAAAGAGCAGCCCGTCGTAGAATTTCTGGCGCGTCAGCTCCTTGATGCGGGCCACATGCTTGGGCGCCAGATCCGGGCGCAGGATGATGGTCACCCGCCCGCCCTCGACGTCGAGGAAGAGCAGGTTCTCGGGGTCACGTGGCGCCTGGGCCGCAGCCGTTGTGATGAATGCCAGCGCGGCCAGCGCGCCGATCAGAAAACGCTTCATGAAAGACACCTCAGGCCTGGATGTTGGCTTTCAGGCCGTCGCTGGCGACCTGCAGCTTCTTGATCTTGCCGGGGCTGCGCGGCGGCTCGCCCTTGGGGATAGCATCGACATGCTCCATGCCCGAGGTCACTTCGCCCCACACCGTGTATTCACCTTTGAGAAAGCTGCC
>VGEI01000225.1 GCA_016869415.1 Alphaproteobacteria bacterium | reverse complement strand
ATCGTCGCGATCGGCTTTGTCCTGCGGGTGCAGGCCGGTTCGGCGGCCATTGCGGTCGCGCCGACCGTGTGGATCGTCATCTGCACCTTCCTGTTGGCGCTATTCATGGCATTGGCCAAGCGGCGCGACGACCTCACACGTGACATGCAGGACACGCACCGCCCGGCGCTCGCCGGCTACAATCTGCGCTTCGTCGACTCGGCGCTGACGGTTGTTCTAGCGGCGTTGCTCGTCTCCTATTTCGTCTACACCACCGATGAGGGCGTCATCCGCCGCTACGGCACCGATCAGCTCTATCTCACCGCGCCCTTCGTGGCGGCGGGCGTGCTGCGCTATTTGCAGATCGCGCTGGTCGAAGAGCAGTCTGGTTCGCCGACCGATATCGTGCTGACCGACCGCTTCTTGATCCTCGCCGTGCTCGGCTGGATCGTCACTTTCGGCTGGCTGATCTACGGGCGGCTGCTGTGACGCGCTGGAAGCCAACGACCCTGACCGGCTGGGGCCGCAACCGCATCACCCGGACCGCCGCCGCCCGGCCGGAGCGGCCGCGCGAGCTCGATGCCGCTGTCGCCGACACGCGCGACGTCACTGTGCTGGCACGCGGCGCCGGCCGCGCCTATGGCGACGCAGCACTTAACGACGGCGCGCGCGTGGTGCTGACTGAGCGGCTCGACCGCATCCTCTCCTTCGATGCCGCGAGCGGTGTAGCGGTCTGCGAGCCGGGTGTCACCTTTGCCGATCTGCTGGAGACCTTCCTGCCCCGCGGCTTCATGCCGCCCGCCAGCCCGGGCACTGCCTTTGCCACGGTGGGCGGCGCTGTGGCCGCTGACGTGCACGGCAAGAACCATGACCGGCATGGCAGCTTCGGTGATCACGTCGAGTGGTTCGACTTGCTGCTGGCGGACGGCTCGACTCGCCGCATTACACCGGAGAGCGACGCGGAGCTGTTCGCCGCCACCATCGGCGGCATGGGCCTCACCGGCATCGTGCGTGCCGTTGCCTTCCGCCTGTTGCCCCGCGCCACCCCTTGGGTGACGGTGCGTGAGAAACGCATCGCCGATCTTGACGGCTATCTCGAATCCTTCGCCCAGGTACGCGACAGCGTCACCTTCTCGGTCGGCTGGATCGACGCATTGGCCCGCGGTTCGTCCCTCGGTCAGGGTATCCTGGAGACTGCGGAGTTCCATGAGGATCGCGCCATGCCCGCGCCGCCGCGCCCGCGCCGCGTGCCTGTCGATCTGCCGTCCTTCGCGCTCAACCGGCTCTCGGTCAGAGCCTTCAACGAGCTCTACCGGCGCCGGGTGCCAACGGCCGGCCGCGAGCGCCAGCGTTCGTTTTCCAAGTTGCTCTATCCGCTCGACGCGCTGCACGATTGGAATCGAATCTACGGCCGGCGCGGCTTCTACCAGTTCCAGTGTGTGCTGCCCGACCGCACGGCACGTGCCGGCTTGCGCAGCCTGCTGGAGACGATCGCCGGCACCGGCAATCCGTCCTTTCTCGCGGTACTCAAGACGCTCGGCCGGACCGGGCGCGGTCATCTCTCCTTCCCCATGCGCGGCCACACGCTGGCTCTCGATTTCCCGTGCGGCGGCGGGGCGGACGAGCTGCTGCACCGGCTGGAAGCGATCACCCTTGAGTATGGGGGTCGCATCTACCTCGCCAAAGATTCGCTACTCTCGCGCGCCGGCTTCCGCGCTATGTACCCCGAGCTGCCGCGCTTTGAGGCCGTGCTGCAGCGCGTCGATCCGGGTGCCCGCTTCATGTCCGACCTGGCGCGCCGCTTGGGATTAAAGGGTGCTGCATGAGCGCGCCGGTCTGGCTCATTCTCGGCGCCTCCTCGGCAATCGCCCGAGCCGTCGCCCGCGCTGCCGCAGCCGACGGCGCTGATGTCCTGCTCGCTGGCCGCGACACCGCCGACCTCGAGGCGAGTGCCGCCGATCTGCGCACGCGCTTCGGCCGGCGCGCTGCGGCGCTGGATTTCGACGCCCTCGACAGCACCGGTCACGCCGCGATGCTGCAGCGGGCGCGTGACTTCGCGGGCGAGGCAACGCTCAACTTGTTCCTCGCCTTCGGCACCATGCCTTCGCAGGCGGAGATCGATGCGGACCCCGCGCTGATCGACGGCGTAATCGCCGCCAACTACACCGGTGCAGTCAACGTGCTGCACCGTGCCGCTCCAATGTTCGAGGCACAGAAAGCCGGCGCCCTCGTGGTCCTCACCTCGGTGGCCGGCGACCGTGGCCGCCTCAAGAACTACGTCTACGGCTCGACCAAGGGGGCGCTGGGTGCCTATCTGCAGGGGCTGCGCGCCCGCCTGTTCCGGTCCGGCGTACCCGTGGTGACCGTGAAGCCGGGCCCGGTCGACACGGCGATGAGCTACGGCCTCAACGACATGCCGCTGATGGCCCAGCCGGAGACCGTCGCCGCCGCCTGCCTCAAGGCGGCGAAGAAAGGCACGGAGATCGTCTACGTGCCCTTCCCGTGGTGGCCGATCATGACCATCATCAAGCTGATCCCCGAGCGGATCTTCAAGAAGCTGAATATCTGACGGCGCGTTGGCGCTCCGCCGGGGCCTGTGATTGAATGTGCGCCTCGCAAGCGAGGATTGGATGACGGATTATCGAATCGGCGTGGTGGGCTGCGCCGGCCGCATGGGCCAGATGCTGATCCGCGAGATCGTCGGCAGCAAGGGCTGCGCCTTTGCCGGCGGCACCGAGGCCCCGGGTAGCAACGCGCTGGGCCAGGATGCCGGCGAGGTGGCCGGGGCCGGCCCGCTGCAGGCGAAGATCGGTAGCGACGCGGCGGCGCTCTTCGCCGCTGCCGACGCGGTGATCGACTTCACCGCGCCCAAGGCCACGGTGGCGCACGCGCGCCTCGCGGCCTCGACGGGCAAGGCGCTGGTCATCGGCACCACCGGCCTGACGGAAGAGGATATTGCGGCCATCGCCGAGGCGGCGCGTAAGACCGCCGTCGTGCGCTCACCCAATATGAGCCTGGCGGTCAACCTGCTGGAGGCGCTGACAGAACGCGTCGCCGCCAGCCTTGGCCCCGATTACGATATCGAGATTTTCGAGATTCATCATAAGCACAAGGTCGATGCACCCTCCGGCACGGCGCTGCTCCTCGGCGATGCGGCGGCGCGCGGCCGCAAGGTGAAGCTCAAGGACGTGGCGGTGCGTAGCCGCGACGGGCACACCGGTCCACGCCGGGAAGGGACCATCGGCTTCACCGCGGCGCGCGGCGGCAGCGAGGTCGGCGACCACGTCGTGATGTTTTGCGGCGAGGCGGAGCGCGTCGAGCTCACCCACAAGGCGACCGGCCGGCAGATCTACGCTCGCGGCGCTGTGCGCGCCGCCCTCTGGGCTCGGGGCCGGACACCGGGCCTTTACAGCATGAAGGACGTGCTGGGTCTTTAGGTCGCCGCCGGCGTGGCGCGCGAGCGCGCCAGCGCTTCCTGCAGCGTCGCGGCGATAGCGGCCCGTTCGCCAGGCGAAAGGAAGCTGCCGAGCGCGACATGCCGGCCGTGGCTCGACAGTATCAGCCGGTTCGAGCCTTCGTTCAGCTCCTCCAGCGACACACGCAGCCAGTATGAGGGGAACTCGTAGCGAGCCTGTGCGCCCCGCCTGTCGACACGCTCGACGGTCAGCGTGCCGCCAATCAGCTGCACGCGTTCGTAGCGGCGGTCGCCATAGCTCGCCTTGAAGGCGAACCAGACCAGCGCCAGGTCGAGACCGACGAAGCCGATCACCGGCCATGCGCCCACACTCAGGAAAACGATGCCGCCGATAAAGCTCCACACGGCCAGCACCGCCATGATCACCCAGAAGCCGGTCGGCGACAGGCTGCGATACGGCCGCAGCAGCAGGTCGAGCTCGGGTGTAGCGGGGTTCATGGCGCCACGATAGACCAGGGACAGCGCGCCGGGAACTTGCTAGGACAGGTGGGAACCAGGGAGGTGCCTGCCATGAACAATTTCGCCAATCCCGACACCGTCCATAAGCCGCTGGGCAAGTACTATCACACCGTCAGGGTCCCCGGCAATTCGGACCTCTTGGCCATTGCCGGGCAGGTCGGCATGGACCGCACCGGCAAGATCGCCAGCGGCGTGCGCGCCCAGACCGAGCAGGTGTTCCGCAACATCCTGGCCTGCCTGGAAGCGAACGGCATGGATCGGCGCGACATGGTGAAGCTGACGGCCTACCTGACGGATGCCCGCTATACCGAGGACTACCGGGCGGGCCGCACGGCCGTATTGGGGCCGGAGACCGAGCCGGCCTCGACGCTGGTCATCGTCAGCGGCCTGGCCTCGCCCGAGTACCTAGTCGAGGTCGAAGCCTGGGCGGCCAAGTCGCGCTGAGCTAGCGGGTGTTGCCTGCACTCCTCCAATACGGCGTGTAGGCTGCGGCACCCGGTTCGCGCCGGTAGTCATAGCGGTAGAGCTCGCGCCTCAGGCCAAGGCCGCGATAAAGCCGCTGGCCGCGTTCGTTGGTCGCCTCCATCTGGAGACAGACTGCCTGTACGCCGCGCGTCGCCGCCCAGTCGATCAGAGCCGAAAGGGCGCGGGTGGCGAGGCCGCGTCCGCGGTGACGTTCGAGAGTGACCACCGACTCGAAACACATCACGCCACCGTCCAGCGCGCCGTAGGCCAGCGCCGCCAGCTCACCGTCCTGGCGCAGCGCCGCGAAGCCGGCCGGGATGGCAATCGAGCGAATGATCTTCTGATATGTCTCCGCCTTGTCGCCGGCGTGTCCCTGCGCCGCAGTCATCGCCGTCAGCCACTGGTCGTCGGGGCGGGAAAGGATCGTCGCCGCGTCGTCGCGGCGCGCCACCGCGTCCTCTATACGGGCGTAGAGGTTCACCGTCTCGCCCTCCGGCCTGTAGCCAAGCCGGTCGAGTCGGACACCGGCGGCAGGGTCGAGGATCGAAAGGACGCGGAACAACGCCGGCATGCCGGCTTGGCGATAACGGCGGGCAGCCTCGTCGATGCTCGAATCGACATCGCGCATTTGGGTGCGCAGGGGATTGGCGGAGTTGGCGCGGCGGCTGACGCCCGGCGCGAATTTGAGCAGCCAGTCACTGACGGTCTCGCTGCGCAGCGGCGGCCAGGCGGCGGTGTAGAGCGCCTCAAGGCGCCAGATGAGGTCGTGGTCCATCGCTCTTGTCGTTCGTGTGTGGCAGCCGCTAGGCTGCGCCGCGATGAAACCCCAGGCTGTCGAAGAATTCTACCGCCGTCTGTCCGAGGCGCGGCCCGAGCCGGAGACCGAGCTCCAATACCGGAACCCCTACACGCTGCTGGTCGCCGTGGTGCTGTCCGCCCAAGCTACCGATGTCGGGGTCAACCGCGCCACCAAACAGCTCTTCGCCGAGGTGGACACACCGGCCGGGATGGTGGCCCTGGGCGAAGAGGGCCTGAAGCAGCACATCAAGACCATCGGCCTGTTCAACACCAAGGCGAAAAACGTTATCGCGCTGTCAAAGCTGCTGCTCGAGCGGCATGGCGGCGAGGTGCCGCGCACCCACGCGGAGCTGCAGGCCCTGCCGGGTGTCGGGCGCAAGACCGCAAACGTGGTGCTCAACGTCGCCTTCGGCGAGGAGACGATTGCCGTCGACACCCATATCTTTCGTGTCTCCAACCGCACCGGCCTTGCCCCCGGCAAGACGCCCGACAAGGTGGAGGAGAAGCTGATGAAGGTGACGCCGGCGAAATACCGGCGCCACGCACATCATTGGCTGATCCTGCACGGTCGCTACACCTGCAAGGCAGGCAAGCCGAATTGCCCGGAATGCAAGGTGCTGGAGCTCTGCGCCTACAAGAAGAAGACCCGGCCGGACGCCCCGCCGCCGGCGCGGAAGCGCTGAGCGGCGCGACCGGCTAGTCGACGAGCGGCGCGAAGCCGTCGTCGCCGCCCAGCACTTCGGACCTGGCGGGTGTGCTGCGGGCCACTACGCGGCCGCGGCGAATGACGTAGAGCCGTGGCGGTCGCCGGCGGATGGCATCGACCGGGTCTGCCGCCTGCAGGATCACCAGATCGGCATTGCAGCCGGGCGCAAGACCGTAGCCCTCGAGGCCGAGTATGGCCGCCGGGTTCATGGTGACGGCATCGAAGCAGCGGCGCATCGCCTCCGTCCCGGTCATCTGCGCGACGTGCAGTCCCATATGCGCGACATCGAGCATGTCGGCCCGGCCAAGGGGATACCAGGTGGAATCGTTTGACAGTCAGCTGAG
>VGEI01000224.1 GCA_016869415.1 Alphaproteobacteria bacterium | reverse complement strand
TGCCGAGCATTGGAAACACCTGCGAACGACCAACCCGATCGAGAGCACGTTCGCGACCGTCCGCCACCGAACCATCCGATCCAAAGGTTGCCTCTCGAACAGGACGGCGCTCGCCATGGTGTTCAAGCTCGTCGAGGGCGCGCAGAAAACTTGGCGCCGCCTCGATGGCCACGCCCTCTTGCCAAAACTTATCCTGGGGGTGAAGTTCACAAACGGACTGGAGGTCATCGCCATGGCGAACGACCGTCAGACCGCAACCGCCGCCGCCTGACAGATCAGGCCGTCACCAACTTTTGGCGATAGCTCGGCCCTGTGAGATCAAGACATCGGCTTGTCGGAGTTTCGAAACGATCTCTTCAGGCTTGTGCCTCTTCCTCGGCATTGCAGTCCTCCTTCTTGTCAAAAGACATAGTTCAGGGCGGACCACTGTTCAGGGGGAGGACCACTCGGGCGACCAGCGCATCTGGCGCAACTTCGCTTCGACCTTGCGCCGCACGGACGCCGTTAGCTTGCGGGGCTTACGTCGTAGCGCCTGCCGCGCTTGGGCTTTCGCTTCTGCTTGCTTGAACCGATAGCCGCGTTGACCCCGATTGCGGCGCAGCTCTCGGCTCACCGTGCTTTGGCTGACACCCAAAACCCTGGCGATAGCTTCTTGGCTGGCGCCGTCCTTGCTCAGCGCATAAATCTGGCACCGGTCCTCATATGTTACTCGCCGGTATCGGCTCATCAGTAACCTCTCGTGAATGCAAGAGGTTAGCCCTTCGCCGATCCATCAAATTATGCACTGGCTACTTGAACCCGCGAGCCAATAACGCATTAACAACGTTCTTGATAACCGTGCCATTCCAATAGCGTATTCTCTTTATCCTCTGTGGATAAGCCCTCGAATTCCTTGGACCGCAAGTACTTACGCGGTGTAACATGACGTTAATTCATGAGCCAATAAGGCTCGGAAATAGACCCGTGGACCTGCTCGCTTATAACGCTTTCGGGCGTTCAATCGTCGTTCCGTCTGTCGCGAATCGCGACAGCCTCGGGCTGCGCCCGATTGCCGACCCGCGTGAAGCCCAGATTCCGGCCTCACCGCTGGCCGCGAAGAACTCGGCCGATCTGAGGCAGGCCTCCGGTCCGCGCCAGTCGTCGAGCTCCAGCGACGCCCGTGAGAAGGACAGCGAAGGCTCGTCGGACATCCGCAGCAGTGGCCGGGCCCGGCAGCATGCCCAGGAAGGCGACGAGCGCGGCGCCACGGTTGACGTCTCTGTCTGATACTCTTCGAGGCTGACCGCCGAACCCCGCGCCGCGCCGCGGGGTTTTGTTTTTCGGGCTAGAGCCAGGTGCCCGAGAGCGTGAAGACCTCGCCGCCCAGACCGAGCTTGAAGCGTGCGACGCCCGGCGCGCGACGCGTATCGATACCGCCAAGATCGAGCGTCGCGATGCCGTTCTCGCGCAGCGCCTCGATGCCCCGCCACAGCAGCAATTGCTGAGCATCGAGTTCGCGGCCCTGCGGCCCGCTCCAGCCGACATAATAGGTCGCCGTGGTGCCGTGGCCGAGGAACAGCGCACCCGCCACAAGATCGCTGCCGAGCGCACTCGATGCCCTGGGGCGCGTGGAGATTGTTCGGCGTGGCGATGACCACGGAGTCGGGCTTCGCCGCGTCGAGCAGCGCCTCGGCCGTCTTGAAGAACGGCGCCTTTACGCGGGGATACTTCTCAGCGCCGGTGACGGGGTCGGCGATGCCGACGAGCTCGGCCTCGTCGGGGCAGGCGAGGATCGTGTCGATATGGCGCTTGCCGATCAGCCCGGCGCCGAGCACGCCGATCTTCAGTCTCTTCATGCCCTATTTAATAGGCGCCGAAGAGCCAGTTGGGAACCAGCAGCACCGTCGCGGGCACGAAAATCAGCAGAAAGGCAACGGCGGCGACGGCGATGAGGAAGGGCATCGACTCCCGGGTGTACTCACCGATCGGGCAGCGGATGATCTGGCAGACGACGAACATTGCGGCCCCGACGGGCGGGGTAAAATTGCCGATGGTCGCGGCGACGATGAACACCACACCGAAATGCACCGGATCGACCCCGTATTTTCGCACCAGCGGCAGGAAAATCGGCGTCAGCATGATGATCAGGACCGATGCGTCGACGAATGTTCCGGCAACGAGCAGGAATGCGACGATCAGCGCCATCACGAGTTCGGGGTCGTCCGTCAGCCGAAGCATGCCTTCCGAGATGACCTCGGGGATGCGCTCGAAGACGATGCCATAGCCGAAGATGGCCGATAGGGTGATGAGGAACATGACGGCGCCGATATCGACAATGCTGCCTTCGAGTGCCTCGCGCATGCCGGCGCGGGTGAGCATCCGGTAGACAAAGAGCCCGATCACCACGGCGTAGACCACGGCGAAGGCGCCGATCTCGGACGGCGTGAACATGCCCATGCGAAGACCGAAAAGGAGGGCGATGGGAAAGAGGATCGCCCAGATGCCGGCCAGGGAGGCTGAGGCGACCTCCTTGACGCTGGGTGCGTGCTCGCGCTCCGGCGCGTAGCCACGCTTTCGCGCGGTTATCGAGATGGCTGTCGCCAGCGCCGCCCAGATCATCAGGCCGGGCAGGATGCCCGCCGCGAAGAGCCGGCCGATCGAAACCTGGCCGATGGTGCCGTAAAGAATGAAGCCGATTCCCGGCGGAATCACCGGAGCGATCAGGGCCCCGTAGGAGAGGATGCCGGCCGTATAGCCGCGCGAGAATCCGCGCTTCAGCATCTGGTCGCCGAGCACGCGTGCATTCATGGCCGCGTCGGCGATCGCCGAGCCGGTCACGCCGCTCATCAGGGTCGCCAGCGCGACCGAGACCTGCGCCAGCCCGCCGCGCATCCGGCCGGTGATCACGGTGGCCAGCTTGAGCAGGTTGTGGGTGATGCCGGAATGGTTGAGGAAATTGCCGGCCAGGATGAACAGCGGTATGGCGAGCAGCGCGAAGTTCTGCGTCTCGGTGACTGTCCGTTGGATCGGGATGGTGATCGGCAGCTCGGGGTGCTGCAGGAAGAACAGCATGCCCGAGATGCCGATGGCGAAGGCGATCGGCATGCCGATCAGCAGGAATACGACGAAGGCGATGATCACGAGCAACATGACGTGAAGTGCCGCCCCTACACGACGTCCCGCGAGCGGTCTTCGGCGACGCCGCCGCGCCACTCGTCGCGCACCTTGAGGATGGTGGTGATGAGCAGCAGCAGCCCGCCGACCGGCAGGCTCATCGTAACCCAGGAGTAGCTGATCTCCGGGATGCCCTGGAAGCTGCGCACGCGGCTGATCCAGGACAGATGCGCCCCCATGACAATCAGATAGATCAGGAAGGTCGAGATGATGGCGTAGTTGAGCAGGCGCAGGCCCGACTGGATCGCGGGCGGCAGACGCTCGGTCAGCACGCGAATCGACATGAGACTGTTCCGGCGCCAGGCGATGTCGGCGGCGAGGAAGCAGGCCCAGGCGAAGAAGGCGGTGGCGAAATCGCCCGACCAGTTGATCGGGTGGCCCAGCATGCGCAGCACGCCGCCGAGGAAGATGAGCAGGACCATGAAGACGAGGAACGCGGCGGCGACAAACGCCTCCGCCGCGCACACCCGCTCGTACAGCTTACTCATCCCCCGATACTCAGCCGTACGATCTGCAAACGCTAGATCTGTTCACTGGGTCCCCACGCGCGCAGGGTTGGTGTGGCGGCTGCGCGCGTGGGGAAAACGAGCCCTTACTTGCCGATTTCCTTATGCACCGCGGCCTTGTCGGCGCCGATCTTGAGCACCTCGTAGGCCTTGTCGCCGGCCTTGCGGAAGGCGGCGAGGTCGACATCCTTGACGATGGTCATGCCGCGCGCCTTGAGGTCCTGCTCAACCTTGGCCTCGAGGCCGAAGATCTCCTTCGACGTCGCCTCGCCGGCGGCGTCGCATTCCTCGATCAGCGCGGTCTGTAGATCCTTGGGCAGGGAGTCGAACCACTTGCTGCTGATCACCTGGAAGTTGATCAGCATGATGTGCTTGGTCTCGTTGGCGAACTTCAGCACCTCGTAGAAGCGCCCGCCGGGGATGTTGTTGTAGACCAGCTCCACGCCGTCGATCGCCCGCTGCTGCAGGCCGGGATACATCTCGCCGAAGGCCATGGCGACCGGGGTGGCACCCAGGGCGCGGATCGATTCCTGCCAGATCGGCGCGGGGGGCGTGCGGATGCGCAGGCCCTTGAGGTCGTCCGGCGTCCGGATCGGCTTGTTGGTGAAGAAGTGGCGATAGACCTGCACCCAGGAGAACGACACGACCTTGAAGCCGAACTTGCTCGCCAGCTCCTCGTTCCACTTCACCACGGTCGGCGCCTTGCGCAGCTTCGCCACCTCTTCCAGAGTCTCGGCGAAGTAGGGACCGTTCATCACGGCGATGCCGGGCACGTAGTTGCCCATGCGCGCCGAATCGGTGTTCTGGCCGATATTGGCGCCCTGGCGGATCTGCTCGAGGATGTCCTCCTCGCGCCCGAGCTGCGCCGAGTGGAAGACGTCGATCTTGAGCTGGCCCTTGGTGCGCGCATCGACGCGCTTGGCCCAGTCCATGAAGCCGGCGTGATAGGGCTCCTGCGGCCCGAGCACGTGGTTGAACTTGAGATTGTAGGTGCGGGCCTGCTGCGCCTCGGCAGGCACGGACGCCAGCGCGAGCAGCGCAATGGCGGCGGACAAGGTCGCGCGGGTGACGACGGACATCGGCGTTCTCCTCCCGAGAGATTGAGTACAGTCGGGCGTCTTTCGCGCGCCCGTCCAAACTGATATATCAGATATCAGACGGGCGCCGCAAGGTGGGGAAAGGACCGGGGACTTGAAGATCGTCAGGCCGAAATCGCTGACCGAGATGGTGGCCGACGAGGTGCGCACGCGCATCATCGACGGGCGCATCCGCCTGGGGGCCGGCCTGTCGGAGCAGAGCCTGGCGGCGGAGCTCGGCATCTCCAAGACGCCGGTGCGCGAGGCGCTGCTGCAGCTCAAGCAGGAAGGCCTGGTGCAGGTGCAGCCGCAGCGTGGCACCTATGTCTTCCGTCTCGAATCCGACCAGGTGACGCAGATCAGCGAGCTGCGCGAGGTGCTGGAGCTGGCGGCGGCCAGGGCGGCGCTGCAGCGCAACGCCGAGGTGCTGGCCGCGCGCATGGCGGAGCTGCTCGAGGGCATGCGCAAGGCCTATGAGCGCGACGACCGCGTCGCCTATCGCCGGCTCGATGGCGACTATCACGACGCCATCATCGATCTCTGCGGCAACGACTACATCCGCACCGCTTACCGCCAGATCAGCTTCTGCATCGCCGCGTTGCGCTCGCGCCTGTCGAACGAGGTGCAGCTCAACAAGGCCTCGCTCGCCGACCACCGGGAGATGCTGCGCCTGGTGAAGCAGCGCGACGGCGCGGCGCTGGCCCGGCTGATGCGCGCGCATATCGAACAGACCAAGCGGTCCTATCTCGACGTGCTCGAGCGCGGCGCCTTCGACGTCGAGGACCCGGTGGGGGGCGGGGTCGCCCAGCGCCGCTGACGGCACGGGGTTGCAGAATCCCGAATCTGTGCTAGGCTCGACTCCTAGCGTCCTCGGGGAGTTACCATGCATATGAATACAGACGTTTCCGCCCGGATCGGTGCACTCGAACTCGGCATCCTGCCGCCGTTGCCGCATGACGCCCTGCTTGAAGCCACGGTTTCGGTGCCGCCCTTGACCCAGGGTCACTCGCCCTGGGGACGTTGTTTCGGCGACGGCGCGCTCGAATCGGCCGCCGCGGTTTCGCTGGGTCCGACCCAGATTCGTTGGGGGGGACGTTGTTTCGGCGACGGCGCGCTCGAATCGGCCGCCGCGGTTTCGCTGGGTCCGACCCAGATTCGTTGGGAATGCCGTTTTACGGAGCCTGTAGGCTGTCGCAGGATCGGCGACGGCGCGCTCGAATCGGCCGCCGCGGTTTCGCTGGGTCCGACGCAGAACCTCTCGGCCTTCTGTCACCGCATCGAGGTGTCAACGCCGGAGTAAAAATGCATCGGCTGGCTGATAATCGATGAGCTCGGCTACGTACCACTGTCGCAGACCGGCGCCGAGCTGCTGTTCGAGGTCTTTAGCCAGCGCTACGAGCGCGGCTCGACCATTGTCACCTCCAACCTGCCGTTCGACGAGTGGACCAGCGTGTTCGCCTCCGAGCGGCTGACCGGCGCGCTGCTCGACCGGCTGACCCACCACGTCCACA
>VGEI01000223.1 GCA_016869415.1 Alphaproteobacteria bacterium | reverse complement strand
GGGCCGTTGCTACAGGCGACACGCACGCTACCGGTCGTGTTCATAAACTTCCCTGACCCGGTCGGTGCCAGCCTGGTCGATAGCCTGGGGCGCCCCGGTGGTAATGCCACCGGGTATATCAATTTCGAATACAGCCTGAGCGGAAAATGGCTGGAGCTGCTCAAGGAGATCGCGCCGCGGGTGACGCGCGTGGCGGTTCTTCGAGACGCGACGCTGGCTGCCGGAACCGGCCAATGGGGCGCCATGCAAGCCGTGGCACCGTCGCGCGGCGTGGAATTGACGCCGGTCAACATGCGCGACGCCGCCGAGATCGAGCGCTCCATCGCGGCCTTTGCCGGAACGCCGAATGGTGGGATGGCGGTGACGCAGAGCGCTCTGGCTCTGGCTCACCGGGGTTTGATTGTAGCGCTGGCGGCTCGGCACAAATTGCCTGCGGTCTATTTCAATAGCAGCTGGGCAGCTCTGGGCGGCCTGGCGACCTATGGGGCTGATGGCGACGAGCAATATCGTGGCGCGGCAGGCTACGTCGACCGGATCCTCAGAGGCGCCAAACCCGCCGACCTGCCGGTGCAAGCCACAACCAGGTACGAGTTGATCGTCAACCTCAAGACCGCCAAGGCGCTCGGGCTCGAAATGCCGGCGAGCGTGCTTACCCGCGCCGATGAGGTGGTCGACTAGCGCTGCATCTTCTGCGGCGCGAATAGCCGTTCCTGGCACTTCGCGTTGTTGTGCGGCGATGCGGCAATTCAGTCGCATTCGGGGCGAAGCGGACATTCCGCGAGCCGCGCTGACTATGGCGGACTTATGAGCACGCATCCTGGCTCTTGCAACGCGCCGCCGCTTGGCGATGATGGCCGCTCGGCAAAAACACCCAAAGGGGAAACACATGGCAGTCAAGCGCATCGAGCCCGGCCCACGGATGAGCAAGGCCGTCGTCTATAACGGCGTCGTCTATCTCGCCGGCCTGACGGCCGACGATACGAGCCAGGACGTGAAAGGCCAGACCAAGCAGATCCTCGACAAGATCGACGCCCTGCTCAAGGCGGCAGGCAGCGACAAATCGAAGATCCTCTCGGCCAATATCTGGCTCACCGACATCAAGAACTGGGCGACGATGAACACGGTGTGGGACCCCTGGGTCTCGCCCGGCAACACCCCGGCTCGCGCCACGGTCGAGGCGAAGCTCGCCGACCCGAAGCTGCTGGTCGAGATCATGGTGCAGGCAGCGGTCTGAGAGTGAGAACGAATTGCGCGCGGCGCATCATGCGCCACGCGCAGGCCTGCCCCGCGACGCCGGCCTTCCTTCCATTCCGTTTCCACCTTAAGTCCTAAACCGTCGTTGGGGATTAGCCGCGCTCGTTCCGCGAGGGGGGCGCATCAACACACTTGGCGCCCTCGCTCTCGAGGTGAAGGCTCCCGATGGATACCTAGGTGGAAGCTTTTCTCGTCTCGACGGGCATCGTCACGATCGCGGAGATCGGCGACAAGACCCAGCTTCTCGCCCTCGTGCTGGCCGCGCGGTTCCGCCGGCCCTCGCCTATCGCCGCCGGCATCCTGCTCGCCACCCTTGCCAACCACGCCGCAGCTGGCTGGCTCGGTGCCTGGGCTGGCGACCTGTTGCAGGGGCCGGCGCTGCGCTGGATCCTGGGCCTGTCGTTCCTGGCTGTTGCTGTCTGGGCGCTGTTCCCAGACCGGCTCGACGAGCGCGAGAAACCTGGCGCCCGGCGCGCGGGGGCCTTCCTTACGACCCTGGTCTGCTTCTTCCTGGTTGAGATCGGCGACAAGACTCAAGTGGCCACGGTCGCTCTCGCCGCAACCTATGACGCGCTCGCCGCCGTGGTGCTGGGCACGACGCTCGGCATGATGATCGCCAACCTGCCGGTGGTTCTGGCGGGCGAGGTGGTCGCACGACGCCTGCCGCTGCGTGCGATCCGTGTGGTTGCCGCCGTATCCTTCGCTGTCCTCGGCGGGCTAACGCTGTTCGGCCTGCTCACGTAGAGCGGCGGGAAACCCAGACGATTGCGCCAGCGAGGACCCCGGCGGCCACGGCGTAGAGCGGACGGATGCCCGTGAAGGGGATTAGCAGGCCGACCAGCATCGGCCCCGCGGCACCACCGAAATCGGTCCAGGTCGCCAGGCGCGAGAGAGCGGTCATCGAACCGTGACCGTGGCGGCGGGCAACCACGATGTTGCTCAGCACCGCCAGCACGGCACGGGCGGTGACGATCACCATGCCGCCGACGGCGTAGAGCCCGGCCGCGACCAGCGCGAAGCCGGCGGCATAGAGCGTGCCGAAGATCACCTGCAGACGGCCGGGATCGAAACGATCGCAAAGCCAGCCGCCGAACGGCGAGATCACCAGGGCCACGACATAGCGAAGGCCGATCAGCAATCCACCGGACAGCACCGCCATCTCGACCGAGAAGCGGTCGGCGAACAGCAAGGCCACGGTCATGATGAAGAGGCCATCGGCGGCGAGTCCGACGACGAAGTAGAACAGGTCGAGATTCGTCGGCTGCAAGAAGCGCTGCCGGCCCGGCGTGGGCGGTTCCTCCGCCAGCGCCAGCCGCGGCAAGGTGAACGAGAGCGGAATGGCGAGGGCCATGATCGCGCCGATGGCGATGAAGACGTCACGCGGGCCGAGCCAGGGAACGGCGGCCGCGCCGAGCACCAGCGCCAGGGCAGGCCCGATGGCGCCGAGCGAGCGGGTCAGGCCGACCCGCGTTCCCGCCTGCTCCGTGACGCTCATGGCATACAACAGGGTGGCGAGATGCAGGGCGGCGAAGCCGAGGCCCCAGGCCAGGCGCGCCACGGTCAGGCCCGGCCAGCCATCGACGAAAGCGTAGAAGAAGATAGTCACCACGGCCGTGGTCGACGCCAACACCATCATGCCGCGCGGCCCGACGCGCCGGCCGAGCGCCACCACCCAGCCGTAGCCGATGACGCGGATGATCTTGTTGATCGACAGCAGGAACCCGACCCAGGCCAGGGTCACGCCGAAGGATGCGGCATGCAACGGCAGGATGATCTGGATCAGCTCGTGGCCGCTGACGGCCAGGCCCCAGATGATGCCGGGCCCGACGACCGTGCCCCATGGCGCGCGCATGATCATGCGGCGCTATCAGGTCTGGGCATAGCCGGGCTCGATATGTGCGTCGATCAGGAAGCGCCCGCCGCCGCCGACCAGCGCGGCACCGCGCTCCAGCGCCGCTCGCAGCTCGGCGACCGAACGCACCGGGCCGGAGGCTTCGAAACCCTGCGCGCGGGCGAGGCCGGAGATGTCGAGCTCGGGATCCTGCAAGCGCTGGCCGATCCACTTGTTCTCGACCGGCCGGCTGCGCTGCCGCGCCATGCGCTCCTGATGGACCTCGTCGTTGTAGTAGGAACGGTTGTTGGAGACGATCACCATCATCGGCAGGCGCTGGCTCGACGCCGTCCACAGCGCGTTGACGCCCATGGCGTAGTCGCCGTCGCCCAGCACGCCGATGACCAACCGGCCGCTGTCTTTCAGCGCCAGCGCCACGCCCACGCTATGCCCTGGGCCGGTGCCGACCGCCCCGCCGCCGTCCTTGCCGAGGAAGGCGAGCGGATCGCGGAAGCGGCTGGCCTGACGCGGCCAGCCGATCGGCAGGCGCGCGAAGGTGACCGGCTTGTCCCTGGCGAAATCCGAGACGGTCAGCGCCAGCTGCTCGAGATTGAAAACCTTGTCCGGCGAGGGCCCGGATGGCGCCGAGCCCGTCCAGTGGGGAAATTCCTGCAGCGGTGCCGCCGCCGGTCTGCCGTCGCCCAGAGCGTCGAGCAGCTGTGCGACAAAACGATCCGGATCGGCGAGCACCGGGATGTCGACCGCCGGCAGGGCCTGGTGATCCATGCTCCAGCCATTCGCCAGATACGAATCGAGCGAGCAGTGGATCACGGCCGCGCCCGTCGGCGCCTGGGTCTGCGACTTGCCGGAACGTGCACTGATGGCGCCCGCCAGATCGTGCCAGTCGAGGCTGAGGATGACGTCCGCCTTCTCGAGCAGCCTGGTTTCATCCGGCGCCGGCCGGTCGCCCATGGGCGCCAGCACGTGATTGGCGTGCTCGGTCGGGAAGGCGGCGCCCTTGTGCAGCGTGGTGGTCACGGCAGCACCCAGCGTCTCGGCCAGCCGCACCCGCCGGTTCCAGTCCGCCTGATTGCGCGAGACCCGGCCGGCGAGGATCACCGGGAATTTTGCCGCGCGCAGCGTGCTGGCCACGCGCGTGACGATATCGGCGGGGGCAGCCGGCGGCTCGCCGGCGCGGTAGCGAGCGACCGGCGGCACCGCCACGGTCCGATCGAGTGCCGCTTCCTGCATCTCTGCGTCGAGGCAGACATAGACCGGGCCACAAGGGCTGGTGCGCGCGATCTGGTCGGCCCGCAGCACCGCCTCGACGGCTGCTTCGGCCGAGCCCGGCTGGTCGTCCCACTTGATGTAATGGCGGATCAGTGCGCCCTGGTCCTTCGAAGTATGCACCCAGTCGATCCACGGACGGCGCTTGTGTGCGTCGACCGGACCGGTGGCGCCGACGATCAGCATCGGCCGGCGGTCGCACCAGGCGTTGAAAATCGCCATGGTCGCGTGCATCAGCCCGACATTGGAATGCAGGGCCACGGCCATCGGCTCGTCGGTCGCCCGTGAATAGCCGTCGGCGATGGCCACGGCATGGCCCTCGTGCAGGCAGACCACCATGCGCGGATCTTGGTTGCCGAGATGGTTGACCAAGCTATCGTGCAGGCCGCGAAAACTGGCTCCCGGCACCAACGCAATGTAGCGGTAGCCCAGCTCGCGGATCGTCTCGGCGACGACGTCGCTGCCCCATTTCCGGTTCGAGGGGGGCTTGGCGTCCTGCGGCATGGCTTTTCCTGTCAGCGTGGCGGTGACTGTCGGGCGAGAGAATGCGCCAGAGAGGCGGCGGCGGCAAAGGCTTCGTCGCCGTCAATCGCGGCCAAACTCCGTGAACTCTACACCGTTGCTGTCGAAGGCAGGTTTCTTCGCCTCCTCGAGCAACCAGTCGCGGAAGGCGCGCAGCTTGCTCTCACCGGCACGCTGGGGCAGCACGAGAAAATAGTATGAGAAATTGGTCGCCGCGGCGAAGGGCAGCGGACAGACCAGCCGGCCGGTCTTGAGATCGCTGCCGAGCAGACTCACCCGTGCCAGCGCCAGACCCAGACCATTGGCGGCCGCGTCGATCGCCAGATTGGCATTGCTGAAGCGCAGGCCGCCCGTGCTCGGGATGTCGCCCGCACCCACCCGCCGCAGCCAGGTCCGCCAGTCGGCGCCGCTCTCGCTGTGCACGTTGTGCTCAGCGTAGGTGTCGTGCAGCAGCGGATAGTTGGTGACGTCCGCCGGCTTGCGGATCGGCCCGAACTTCGCCAGGGCGGCCGGGCTGCATACCGGCACGGTGCGGTCGTCAAACAGCCGGACCACCTCCATGCCCGGATACTGGCCGGCGCCGAAGCGGATACTGGCGTCCACGCCGTAGGAGGCCAGATCGACGAGCCGGTCATCGGACTGAACCATCAGATCGATGCGCGGAAAACGGTCGTGAAAACGCGCCAAACGCGGCGTGAGCCAGCGCGTGGCGAACGAGGTCAGCACACTGACCGTGAGCGTCGCCTTGTGCCGGCGGCCGTCCAATTTGGTCAGCGCTTCGCGGATCTCACCCAAGCCGCGCTGGACCCCATCCGCCAGCGCCTGCCCCGACGAGGTGAGCTGCAGCGATCGGTGCCCGCGCTGGAAAAGCCGGGTCTGAAGCTGACGTTCGAGCTCGCGAATGCGATGGCTGATGGCGCTTTGGGTGACGTGAAGCTCCTCGGCCGCCTTACTGAAATTAAGCCGCCGGGCGGTGACCTCGAAGACGCGCAGGGCGTCGAGCGACGGCAGGTCGATGTCACGGTTCGGGGCAGGCATGAGAGACGGCCAGACGGGCGCACCAGCTGGGGCAGGGAAACGGCGGCTCCCGACCGGCTTTGGGTCTGGCATGAGCCGAATTCATACTAACCCAAAAACTCTCGCATTTGCGAGAAATCCGATGCCGGTAGTCTACAGCCCTGCTGAGGGGGTATTCCGCCCGGCCGTTTCGTGTCGCCGGCGGCCTCCGCAGATTTCCCTGGAGAGCAAATGTCCACACCGCCGATCACTGCGGTCCGCGAGTACGCGCTCGATCCGAACCAACCCGCCGCCCAACCTCTCGCCCTGCTGCTGGCCCGCTGGCAGGCGGCGTGCGACAGCACGGACTG
>VGEI01000222.1 GCA_016869415.1 Alphaproteobacteria bacterium | reverse complement strand
CGGGCGCGCGACCAGCGTCCAGTGGATCTGCATCTCGATCTGCAATCCATCAAGCGGCATGGCGGTAAAACCCGAGCAAGCGGCGCTCCCAGCGCGAGCCCGCATCGAAGCGTTCGAGGACAGTTCGCCGCTGGTGCAATGAGGCGGGTCAAACGTAAACAAATGATCGCTTGATCAGCCCCGACTGGGCGGGCAAGCTGCCGCGATACGGTCGCATGGCGGCCGGAGGGAACGCATGCCGCTAAGCCATCTCGAACACATCCTCGTTCAGACTTCCGACATGGAGGCGACCAAGCGCTGGTATGTCGAGGTGCTCGGCATGCGAGCGGGCTACACGCCGGATTTCAAGTTCCCCGTCTGCTGGCTCTATATCGGCGACCGCGACGTCATTCATGTCACCGAGGGCGGCGCGAACACCTCGGCCAACCGTAAGACCTATCTCGGCCAGCAATCGGAGGCGGAGAGCGGCACGGGCGTCATCGACCACATCGCCTTCCGTGCCACCGGCCTTGGCGAGACGCTGGAGCGGCTGCGCCGGCTGAAGATCGACTTCAAAGAGCGCCAGGTGTCCGACCAGGGCCTCTACCAGGTATTCTTCTTCGACCCCAACGGCATCAAGATCGAGCTCAATTTCGAGGCGGCGGAGGCAACGGCGCTGGGCCTGACGCCCGGCGTCAAAGCATCGGAGCTGGCAGGCTGAACCGGCCGTCGGCATAACGGGGAGGGAAGCATGACGGTATTCGGGCGGCGCGCAGCTATTCTCTCTGCGGCGGGGGCGCTTGCGTTTCTTCTGGCGTCCGCCGCACAGGCGCCGGCCCAGACCTATCCCAGCAAGCCGGTGCTGGTGATCCTGCTGCTGCAGGCGGCCAGCGCTTCGGACATCGCCGCGCGCATCGTCGTCGAGCGCATGGCCGAGGGCTTCAAGCAGCAATTCCCGGTGGAGAACGTCGCCGCCGCTGCCGGCCTGGTCGGCACGGAGCAGGTGCGCACGGCCCGGCCGGATGGCTATACCCTCGCCGCGCTCAACAACTCGATCCTCACCATCCTGCCCAACATCAACCGCGACAAGGCGCGCTTCGACTCGGTCAACGACTTCATCCCGATCCGCGGCATCGCCACCATCCCGACCCTGATCGGCGTCAACGGCGCGCTACCGGTGAAGACGGTGCCGGAGTTCCTCGTCTACGCCAAGGCGCGGCCCGGCCAGCTCAACTACGCCAGCGGCGGCCCCGGCAGCCCGCAGCACCTGGCGACCGAGATGTTCATGCACATGTCCGGCGTGAAAATGGCCCATGTGCCGTATCGCGGCGCCACCCAGGCGGCCGCCGATCTTGCCGCCGGACAGGTCCATTTCACGATGATCGCCCACACGCTCGCCCTGCCGTTCCTCGACGACGGCAAGGTGAAGCCCATCGGCTTCGCCGGGGCCAAGCGCAGCGCCGCCTTTCCCAATCTGCCCACGGCGCATGAGAGCGGCGTGCCGGGCTACGACTATTCCTCGTGGATCGCGCTCTTCGCACCCAAGGGCACGCCTGACGACATCGTCGCGCGTCTGCGCGCCGAGGCGACACGGGTCATGGCTATGCCCGATTTGCCTGAGCGGCTCGCCAAGTCCGGCCTCGAGATCTGGGACCAAACGGCCGAGCGGCTGACCGCGATCATCCGCGAGGACCACGCGCGCTGGGACAAGGTGGTGCGCGAGGCCAACATCAAGGTCGACTGACGGCGTGGCGCGGGCTTCACGATGACGCGGACCTGGCGCGGCCGGCAGTTCCACAACCAGCCGGAGAAGAGCCATCAGCACGGTTTCCTGGTCGATCTCTGGGACGAGGTCCGGCAGGCGACCGGCGGCCGTCTCGACATCGCCGTGCACGCCGGCAACGCGCGCGTGCCGGGCTCCGATCCGCAGGTACTCGACATGCTGCTCGACGGCGAGCTGGAGTTCGCCACCATGATGGGTCCGCTGATCGCCATGCGCGTGCCGGCGGCCGAGATCCAGGGGATACCCTTCGCCTTCGCCTCGTCGGCGGAGGCGCATCGCGCCGCCGACGGGGCGCTGGGTGAGCAACTACGTAAGGAGCTAGTGGCCAAGGGCCTCTACCTCATGCCGGGCGGCGCGTTGGAGAACGGCTTCCGCCACATCTGCTCGGTGGCCGGGCCAGTGCGCACGGTGGACGACCTCGCCGGCTACCGCACGCGCGTGCCCAACGGGGCGCTGTTCCGCGAACTGTTCGCGGCGCTGGGCGCCGAGCCGGTCACGGTCAACGTCGCCGATCTCCACGGTGCACTGGCCGGCCGGCGCGTCGACGGGCATGAGAATCCGCTGGCCATCACCGACGCCAACCGGCTGGAGAAGGTGGCACCTTTCGTCTCCCTGACGGGTCATGTCTGGTCGGGCTTCAACCTGATCGGCAATCTCGGGTTCTGGAAGGCGCTGCCCGAGGACATCCAGGGCATCGTGCAGCGCGCCAGTCGCTCCCATGTGGCGCGCCAGCGCGCCTACACGGTGGCGCTCAACCGCACGCTCGAGGAGCAGCTGGCGACGCGCGGCATGGTCTTCAACAGCGCCGAGACCGGCGGTTTCCGCGCCCGGCTGGCCGGCGGCTTCTACGCCGGCTGCCGCGAGCGCTGCGGCCGCGAGGCCTGGCGCTTGCTCGAGGCGGCAGTGGGGCCGCTACCCGCATGAGGCTCCTCGTTGTCCTTGTGGCTGTCATAATCGTCCTCATGACCGGGCCGGCGAAGACTCAGACGGCGCTGATCGCCGCGGCTGACCGGGGCGATGCCGCGGCGGTGCGCCAGGCGCTGGCTGCCGGTGCGGCGTTGGAGGCACGCGACGGGCGCCAGCGCACGGCGCTGATGGCCGCGGTGCAGGGCAATCACATCGAGGTGGCGCGCCTGCTCATAGAGGCGAAGGCCGACGTCAACGCCAAGGACGACATCCACGACAGCCCGTATCTGCTGGCCGGGGCGCGAGGCTATCTCGAGATCCTGCGCCTGACCCTGGCCAACGGCGCCGATCTGCGCAGTATCAACCGCTTCGGCGGCACGGCATTGATCCCCGCCGCCGAACGCGGCCATGTCGAGACGGTGAAGACGCTGATCGAGGCCGGTGTCGACGTCGATCACGTCAACCGGCTGGGCTGGACTGCGCTGCTCGAGGCCGTGATTCTCGGTAACGGCGGCCCGCCCTATGTCGAGATCGTGCGCCTGCTGATCGCCGCCCGGGCAAACGTCGATCTGCCTGACAAGGATGGCGTCAGCTCGCTGAGCCACGCGCGCCGGCGCGGCTATCGGGAGATCGAGCGGCTGCTGGTCGCGGCGGGTGCGCGCTGACCTCCATAGCGCAAGGCACTAGGACTCAAGTGGCGATCGTCGGCGCCGGGCCGGTCGGCCTGGCGCTGGCCATCGAACTCGGCCATCGCGGCATCGCCTGCCTGGTGGTCGAGCGCAACGACCGCGTCGGCTACGCGCCGCGCGCCAAGACCACGCATGCGCGTACCCGCGAGCATCTGCGCCGCTGGGGCATCGCCGACAGACTGCGGGCGGCCTCGCCGCTGGGCGTCGACTATCCCTCGACCGTGCTCTTCGTCACCCGGCTCGGCGGCTACGCCCTGGCGCGTTTCGAGAATGCCTTCAACTGTGCGCCGGCGCGCGACCCGCGCTATTCCGAGCACGCGCAATGGGTGCCGCAATACACGCTGGAGGAGGTGCTGCGGGCACATGCCCAGACCCTGCCCAGCGTCACACTCCGCTTCGGGACCGAGTTCGTGTCGCTCGCGCAGGACGGGCACGAGGTGCAGGCGCAGCTGCGCGACGTCGCCTCGGGCGCTACAGCGACCGTCGCTTGCGATTACCTGCTCGGAGCCGACGGGGCGCGCAGTGCTGTGCGTGAGGCGATCGGCACGCGCCTGAGCGGCGAGCGCAGCCTCTCGCGCAACTACAACTTCGTCTTCCGTGCGCCCGGCCTCGCGCAGGCGCATAGCCACGAGAAGGCGATCATGTACTGGCAGGTGAACCCAGACTTCCCCGGCCTGATCGGGCCAATGGACCGCGGTGACATCTGGTTCTTCATGCCCACCGGCGTGAAGGGAGACGTGAACCTCTCCGCGCTCGACGGAGCCTCGCTGATCCGCACCGCCACGGGCATAGATCGTGCCTACGAGGTCTTGAGCTCCGACGAGTGGATGGCCAGCCGGCTGATCGCCGACCGCTATCGCGACGGCCGCGTCTTTCTGGCCGGCGATGCCTGCCATCTGCATCCGCCCTTCGGCGGCTACGGCATGAACATGGGTATCGCGGACTCGGTCGATCTCGGCTGGAAGATCGCCGCGGTGCTGCAGGGCTGGGGCGGGCCGGCATTGCTCGACAGCTACGAGCGCGAGCGCCGCCCGGTGCATAGCTGGGTGATGGACGAGGCGGTGGCCAACCACGCCGTGCTCGGTAACCAGCTGTGGCAGGACGGGCTCGAGGCGCCGGGCAGCGAGGGCGAGCGCCTGCGCGCGACGGTCGGTGCGCGCATCCGCGAGCTCAAGCAGCGCGAGTTCAATACCATCGGCGTCGTGCTGGGCTATCGCTACGACGATTCGCCGGTGATCGTTTCCGATGGCAGTGCGGCGCCGCCCAACGGCTCCACCTACGTTCCTTGCGCCCGGCCAGGTCACGTGGCCCCGCACGCCTGGTTGGAAAGCGGCCTCTCGCTTTACGACTGCTTCGGTCCCGGCTTCACCTTGCTCGCCACCCGGGAGGCCGAGGCAAGCGGCATCGAGGATGCGCAACGTGCCGCCAGCGAAGCGGGGCTGCCGCTCACCGTGATGAGCACGGACGATGCCGACATCGCAGCGCTATACCAGGCGCGCTATGCGCTGATCCGGCCCGACCAGCACGTCGCTTGGCGTGGCGCCGCGGCGCCGGCGCGGGCCGTGTTCGAGCGCATTGCCGGCCGCTCTCAATAGCGGCGAGAAAGGACCGATCGTGGGGAAACTCCGCATTCTCGGCAGGGCGAACTCGTTCAATGTGCGCAAGGTGCTGTGGATCTGCGACGAGCTCAGCATCGAGTACACACGCGAGGACTGGGGCCGCGGTTTCCGCCCCACCTCTGATGCGGAGTTTATGAGCATCAATCCGATCGGACTGGTCCCGGCCGTTATCGATGACGGGCAGGTGCTCAGGGAATCGAACACGATCGTCCGCTACTTGGCCAGCAAGCATAAGGCCGCCGATCTCTACCCGACGGACCCGCTCGCACGGGCCCGTATCGAGCAGTGGATGGACTGGGCGAACTACGAGACGTCGATCTCGCTGCGCGGCGCGTTCCTCGGCGGCATGCTCAACGAGCCGCCCTGGAACAATCCCTGGTTCATCGAGCAGGGACGCCGGCAGATCACCAAAGAGGTCGGACAGCTGGAGGCGCATCTGGCCGCGACGGGCCCCTACGTCACGGGCGAGGCGTTCACCATCGCCGACATCCCGATCGGCCTGGTGGTCAATCGCTGGTTCTGCCTGGATTTCGACAGGCCAGTCTATCCGGCCGTCGCCGCGTACTACGAGCGCCTGAGCGCGCGACCGCCCTATCGCCGCCACGTCCGCAACGGCCTGCCTTAGCCGCGCTTCAGGTCGTCCCGCTCCAGCAGGTGCGAGGCGGCGAGGCCCAGGACCAGCCCCCAGAACGGTGCGCCGATGCTCAGGATCGGCACATCGGCCACGGTGACCAGGAAGCAGATCAGCGCGCCGAAGCTGAATTTCTCGCGGAAAGACGCTTGGAAGGCAGTCTGCAGCACGCGCAGCATGGCAAGGCCGGCGAGGGTCGCGATAAAGGCCGGCGGTGTGGCGAGAAGAAGCCGGGTGAAGAACGGCGCCATCAGTCCGAAGGCAATGGCCATCAGGCAGAGGAACACGGCCGCGGTGTAGTGCCGACGCGTTTCGCCCGAGCTGGCGACGATGGCGTTGGTCGGACCGGTCAGGCAGGTGGACACCGCGCCGACCATCCCGGCCAGGAGCGAGCCGATCCCGCAACCCACGGCGATGGCATTGACCGGCGGCTGGTGGCCGCTGGCGGTCAGGACGGCGATGCCCTGGCCGTTCTGCACGACCAGCACGGTGATCGCCAGCGGGACGACCAACTCGACCATCGCCTGCCAGGAGAATTGCGGCATGTAGACATTGGGCTGGGCGAAGGCGAAGAGTGCGCCGGCGGGCGGGGTGAAGCTGCCAAGCCACCAGACAAGGGCCGCACCGGCGCCCAGGGCGCCGATCAGCGGAGGCAACAGTCGGGACAGTCTCGGC
>VGEI01000221.1 GCA_016869415.1 Alphaproteobacteria bacterium | reverse complement strand
CGCCATGCTGATCGAAGGCAAGACCGGTACTTGGGAGATCGTCATCGGGCTGGAGGTTCACGCCCAGGTGAGCTCGCAGGCCAAGCTGTTCTCGGGCGCTGATACGTCATTCGGCGCCGAGCCCAATACGCAGGTGAGCTTCGTCGACGCGGCCTTTCCCGGCATGCTGCCGGTGATCAACCGCTTCTGCGTCGAGCAGGCGGTGAAGACCGGCCTCGGCCTCGGCGCGCAGATCAACCTGCGCTCGGTGTTTGACCGCAAGAACTACTTCTACGCCGACCTGCCGGCCGGTTATCAGATCTCGCAGTACACCCAGCCGGTCGTCGGCAAGGGCACGATGACCATCGATCTGCCTGATGGCACGTCGCGCGATATCGGCATCACCCGTCTGCATCTCGAGCAGGATGCCGGCAAGTCGATGCACGATCAGCATCCGAGCAAGACCTTTGTCGATCTCAATCGCTCGGGCGTGTGCCTTATGGAGATTGTCTCCGAGCCGGATATGCGCTCGCCCGAGGAGGCGGGGGCTTACTTGCGCAAGCTGCGCGCCATCCTGCGCTATCTCGGCACCTGCGACGGCAACATGGAGGAAGGCTCCATGCGCTGCGACGCCAACGTCTCGGTGCGCAAGCAGGGCACGAAGGAGTTCGGCACGCGCTGCGAGATCAAGAACGTCAACTCGGTGCGCTTTGTCATGCAGGCGATCGAGTACGAGGCGCGCCGCCAGGTCGACCTGGTGGAAGAGGGCGGCACGGTCGTGCAGGAGACCCGACTGTTCGATTCCGGCAAGGGTGTGACGCGCTCCATGCGCTCCAAGGAGCACGCGCACGATTATCGCTACTTCCCCGATCCCGACCTGCTGCCGCTGGTGCTGGAGAAATCCTGGGTCGACGGGCTCAAGGCCGGATTGCCGGAGCTGCCGGACGCCAAGAAGGACCGCTTCATCGCGAAGTACAAGCTCACGGCCTACGATGCCGGCGTGCTGGTGGCAGAGAAGGAGTCGGCCGAGTATTTCGAGGCGGTGGCCAGGGACCGCAAGGATCCCAAGCTCGCCGCCAACTGGGTGATGTCCGAGCTTTTCGCCGTGCTCAACCGCAAGAACGTCGACATCACACAGTCGCCGGTCTCGGCCGCGGCGCTGGCCGGCCTGCTCAACCTGATCGAGAACAACACGATCTCCGGCCGCATCGCCAAGGATGTGTTCGCCGAGATGGTCGATAGCGGCAAGGATGCCGCCGCCATCGTCGAAGAGAAGGGGCTCAAGCAGGTTACCGATACGGGCGCCATCGAGAAGGCCGTCGACGACGTGCTGGCCGCCAACGCCGACAAGGTCGAGCAGATCAAGGGCGGCAATGTGAAGGTCGTGGGCTGGCTGGTCGGTCAGGTGATGAAGGGGACCGGCGGCAAGGCCAATCCCGGCATGGTCAACGAGATCCTGAAGCAGAAGCTCGGCATCTGACGCCGAGAAGGCGAGGGAGGCTGTCGATGGCAAAAGTGAAAAGGCGCAGCAAGGCCAAGGCGACGCCCAAGGCTCGCAAGCCCAAGAAGCTGGTGGCCAGCGCCAGGATCAAGGCGGCGGCAAAGAAGTCAGCGGCGCGCGCCGCTAAAGGTGCCCCGATCGGCAAGTCAGCGAAGGCGAGGCCGAAGAAGGTTGACGACACCATCACGCTGCATGGCGTGTTTCTCTCCATGCCGACCGCCAAGATCGGCCTGATGCTATCGATGTGCGGCGCCAAATGGAACTACCGGCACGTCGCCTTACGCGACGGACAGCACAAGACGCCTGAGTACATGGCCATGAACCGCTTTGCCCAGGTGCCGGTGCTGCAGCATGGGGATCGTTGCATCGCCCAGTCGAACGCCATCCTGCAGTACTTGGCGCAGCATTTCGGCCGCTTCCAGGGGCGCAGCGAGAGCGACACCTGGCGTATCGCCGAGTGGCTCGGCTGGGATTTCGATCGCCTGTCAACCGGTGTCGGCATGTCGCGCAGCTTCATGAAGTTCCACCCGCAGACCCCGGAGGACGTGAAGAGCTTCATGCGGGTGCGCGGCGAGCAGGCGCTGGCGACGCTCGACCGACATCTCGGCGGCAGCAAGTTCCTCGTCGGCGGCGCGCCGACCATCGCCGACATCGCGGTGTTTCCCTGGATCGCCACCGCCGATGAAGGCGGCTTCACCGTCGCCAACTATCCCAATCTCCAGGCCTGGGCCGAGCGTATGCTCGCCGTTCCGGGCGTCGCCCATCCCTACACCATCCTGCCCAAAGAGGACCGCGTCGCGGCTTGAGCACCATGATCGATCTCTACACTTGGGGTACGCCCAACGGCCGCAAAGTCTCCATCATGCTCGAGGAGCTTGACTTGCCCTACAAGGTGCATGCCATCAACATCGGCAAGGATGACCAGTTCAAACCCGAGTTCATCGCCATCAACCCGAACAGCAAGATTCCGGCGATCGTCGATCCCGATGGGCCGGGCGGCAAGCTATCGTTGTTCGAATCCGGGGCCATCCTCATCTATCTCGCCGAGAAGCACGGCAGATTTCTGCCCAAGGACCCGCGCCAGCGCTACATCGTGCTGCAGTGGCTGATGTTCCAGATGGGCGGTGTCGGCCCGATGTTCGGCCAGACCCACCACTTTCTGCGCAACGCGCCCGAGGACGTGCCTTACGGCAAGAAGCGCTATCACACCGAGACGAAACGCCTCTACGGCGTGATGAACAAGCGGTTGGGCGAGGCGAAGTATCTGGCCGGCGATGAGTACACTATCGCCGATATCGCCACCTTCCCCTGGGTCTCGCGCTTCGAGTGGCACCAGGTCGATCTCAACGAGTTCCCCAACGTCAAGCGCTGGTTCGACGAGATCGCGGCGCGGCCAGCGGTTAAGAAGGGTATGGCGGTGCCGGGTTGAGTTACGGCCTGGGGAGCAACGCTTTCGCCATCGGATAACCGGTGGTGCCGAAGCATCCTGTCGGCGTGCCGGCCTCACGGTAGCCAGCCGAGCGATAGAAACGCAGCGCCGTTTCCGTGCTGGTGAGTGTGCAGATAGTAGCGCCGCGTTGACTGGCGCGAGCCTCGAGCGCTTGGAGAAGGGTGCGGCTCACGCCCCGGAAGCGCGCTTCCGGCGAAACATAGTTCAGGCTGATCTCGCCGCTGTCGGTAACAGCCCCAACCGCCAGCACGCTGTCGCCTTCTACGGCGAGCAGGACGGAATTTCCTGGCTGCGCGATCCAGCTTCCTACGCTCTCGGGCGTCTTGTTGGCTTGCCAGCGCGTGACGATGGCTGGATCGTTCCGGTGATCGCTGACGCAGAGCTCGGCGATCGAGCGGCGGAGTACGTCGCAGGCCGCTGTGGCGTCCTCGGGCCGGGCGTTTCGGGTCTGCATGGCCGCTTCCTAGTTCGGCAGCGTCGGCCCCTTGTCCTTGACCGTGATGCGCCAGAGCGTGCGCGCCGTGCTGCGGTCGGGCAATGGCGCCTGGTGCAACAGGCAACAATTGTCCCATATAATAACGTCACCCACCCGGTAGGGGTGCTGGTAGAGGTACTTCGACTGCGTAGCGTGGACTTTGAGCTGGTCGAGAAGCTTCACGGCCTCGTCATCGTCCATGCCTTCGATGCCGAAGGAGCTGCCCGAGATCGAGTAGAGCGTCTTGCGGCCGGTGCGCGGATGGACGCGCACGACGGGATGCCGCACCCAATTCATCTTGGCCTTTTGCTCTTGGTTTAGCGGCGAGGCGACCGTGCGCGTCGTCTCATCGAGGTTGTCTCGGTTGCCGTAGTGATGGCGGCCGATCAACCCATCGAGCTTCTTCTTCGTTCCGGCATCGAGATCGTCATAGGCCTCGCGCTGATTGGCGAAAGTGGTGCCGAGGTTGGTTCCACCTACCGGCATCTGGATGGCATGCAGCATGGTGCAGCGCGAGGGCACCTCGAGATACGAGTAGTCGGTATGGAAATAGGAGCCCGCGTCCTCGACGCCGACCGTTTTGCCGCGGTACTGAACGTTCGAGAGAATGAGGATGTCCGCGGCCTCGGGATGGTGGAACTGGTCGATGACATGCGGCTCGGGCCTGCCCCAGCGCCGGGCGAAGGCGGTGAAGGCTTGGGGTGTGAGCGTCTGCCCGGAGAGGACCACCACGAGGTGCTCGTCTAGAGCCTCTTCGATGCGCTGGACGGTGGCGTCGTCGAGCGCCCGGTTGAGGTCGACGCCGGTGATCTCGGCGCCCAGGGCAGGGGAGAGCGGCTTGATCGTCAGCATGCGCTGACTATAGCGCCGATCAGAGCCCGGTGGCGAGGAAGCCGCCGTCCACGCGGATAGTCTCGCCGGTGACGAAACGTGCCGCATCCGAACATAGATAAATCGCGGCTCCCACCAGCTCCTCGACCTCGCCGAAGCGCCCCATCGGCGTGCGGGCGAGGGCCAGCGCCTTGCGCTCAGGCGCCATCTTGTCGCGATTGAGGTCGGTCATGACGAAGCCGGGGGCCAGCGCGTTGACCCGTACGCCGCTCGGCGCCCACTCGGCCGCCAGCGTCTCGGTCAGGCTGACGACGGCTGTCTTGGCAAGGCCGTAGAGGGCGCTGCGTGGCCAGCCCCGGTAGCTGGACAGCGAACCGATATTGAGGATGCAGCCCTTGCCGCGGCCGACCATGTGCCGGCCGACCTCCTGGCAGGCGAAGAACACGCTGCGCAGGTTGGTGGCCACGACCTCATCCCAATCCGCGGCGGTGAACTCCAGCGCGGGCTTGAGCGTGGTCATGCCCTGGCAGTTGACCAGGATGTCGAGATGGCCGTGATGGGCAAGCACCTGGCCGATCAGGCCGTGGATCGCCGCGTCGTCACGCATGTCGGCGGCGTAGCCGAAGGCATCGCCATGCGCTTTCAGCTCGCCGACCGCACGCGCGAGCTTCTCCTCGTTCTTGCCGGCGACGATCACGCGCGCCCCGGCCTGCAGGAACCCCGTAGCGATGGCCTTGCCGATGCCGCTGGTCCCACCGATCACCAGCGCATAACGGTCCTTGAGAGAAAAACGCTCGGCTGGGGTCATCGCAGGAACTCCGGCGAAATCAACGAGGGCAGGAAGAGCACGACCTGCGGCCACAGGATGACCAGAGCCAGCACGCCGAGCATCGGCAGGAGCATGATCATCGTGTCTTTGAGCGCCTCGCGCATCCTGATGCCGGCGATGGCGCAGGATATCATCAGGCAGAGGCCGTAGGGCGGCGTCACCAGGCCGAAGGCCAGCGAGACGATGCCGATCATGGCGAAATGCACGGGATCCATCTTCACTGCGATGGCGAGGGGCTGAAGGATGCTGCCGACGATGATGATCGCCGGGATGGCATCGAGGAAGCAGCCGACCACGAGGAAGACGAGGGCAATGAAGAAGCCGGTGGCGGTCGCTCCCATTTCCCAGGCCGAGACGCCGGCGAGAATGGCCTTGGGGATCTGGTAGTAGGCCAGTAGCCAGCCGAAGGCGCTGGCGGTGCCGACGCAGAACAGCGCCACGCCTGCCAGCTTCCCGGTCTCGAGCAGTGCCGTATAGAGGCCCCTCATGTCCATTTCACGGTAGACCAGGATCGACAGCGTGCCGGCGTAGAGCACGGCGATGCAGGCAGACTCGGTCGCCGTAAACCAGCCGAAGATCTTGCCGCCGATGATGATGAACGGCGTGGTGAGAGCGGGGATGGCGACGATCAGGGCCGAGACCATCTCGCCCCAGGTCGAGCGCGGGTAGGTCGGGTAGCCGCGCAGCTTGGCATAGGCGTGGACCGTGGCCATCTGCACGAAGCCGATGAGCAGACCGGGTATGACGCCAGCGAGGAAAAGCGCGCCGATCGAAACAGTCAGCACGCCGCCCCAGACGATCATCAGGATCGAGGGCGGAATGATGACCGCAAGCACTGCCGAGACGGCCGTGATCGCCACGGAGAAACTGTCGTCGTAACCTTCCTTGCGCTGGGCCTCGATGAAGATTTTCGACTGACTGGCCGCGTCGGCGGTCGAGGAGCCGGAAATGCCGGCAAAAAAGATCGACAGGACGACGTTGATCTGGGCGAGACCGCCGGGGAAATGTCCCACGAGGGCGCGCGACAGGCGGACAAGTCGGTCGGTGATGCCGCCGACGTTCATCAGATTGGCGGTCAGCAGGAAGAACGGCACCGCCAGCAGGATGAAGGAGTTGTAGGCGTTGAACGTCTCCTGCACGAGAGTCATGGCCGAGAGGCGATCTTCGATCAGCAGGATCGGCAAGCAGGCGAGGCCCAGTGCGAAGGCGACGGGGACGCGCAGGAACAGA